>JAFTUJ010000557.1 GCA_017466305.1 Thermoguttaceae bacterium | reverse complement strand
GAGGTTTTTGAAGAAGTTCGCGCCTTCGCGTCGCAAACGCGCGAAGATTCGGTCGCGACGTCCGGAACTCGGAACTTCCAACCCGTTGTCTTGCAAGGTTTCCGCGACGCCGCGTTCGAGCCGCGCCAAAAACTCTTGACGCGGTTCGAGCCCGTCGGCGTTGTAATCGTAAACGACCAAAACGCCTTGTTTACGACAGTCGAAAAGACGCTTTTCAAGCGCCGAGTCGAGCTTGCGGTCGCGGAACCAACGCCTGACGCGCTCTTCGTCGTCGAGGAAAAGTTTTTGCGTAACGAGCGCGGCGGCGCTCTTGCCGGTTCCAAAGTTGCCGTAAAGCCAAACGCTTTTGGTTCCGCCTAAAACGCCTTCCAGCAACGCGTTAAGAAAGTTTAAATACGTTTCGTGCGGGAAGAACTCCATCCAAGTTTCCGGCGTCGCGTCGATCGCTTCGCGGGTCATCACCGGGTGAAAGTTCGCTTGAACTTGGAGATAGTCGTTGTAACGCTTTTTAATGCTCGGGTTAGACATAACGTTTATTTCTCCAAAACAAGGGCGAGGACGTCGTCGGTTCCAAAACGTCGCGGGTGAATTTCGATCTGATCGTTGCCGTGCGTGAAGACGGTGGAGACGAAGTCCGGATACCGCGACCGCAGGCCTTCGCAGATTTTCTTGAACTCTTCCGGGTCGACGCCGAACGCGACCAACGGCGACACGAACGCGGAATTGAGTTCGGCGGTCAACATTTCGCGCACCGTAAACGCCGACCGTTCGGTGAGTTCCGCCGCAAGATACAAACCGTAGAGCGCGACGAGCGGCGAAATCGACTTCGCTTGACGCGTGATGCGAACGACGCTTCTGCCTTGGAGTTCCGGAAGCGTAACCGCGTCGGCGCCGCCGAGGGGCGATTTCGTGATCATGTCTTTAAACGCCGCGAGCCCCGCGTCCGCCGCCGATTCTTTAAGTCCTTGACCGATCAGCGCTTCCTTTAAATCGTCGACGGCGCGCGGCACGTTGATTTCCGTTTCCGTCGCGATGAATTTAACGAGCGACGAACGGTTGACGAGCGAGAGCCAAATTAAGTCCCAAGCCTGCGGATCGGACGAGCCGTATTGAGCGAAAATATCGACTAACTTCGTTGTTTTCTTCGTTTTACCGACGACGCTAACGAGATTGGCCTGCGGAAACCAACTGCTCGCCGACTCGACCATATTCTTGCCGAGCGGATGCGACGGCGTGTGAGGGAAAAATTCGTCGCGCAAATCGACTAGCGCCGAAACCCAGTTTTCGCGCAAACCGAAGTTCTTGTAAGAATTGATTTTTAAGGAAGCGGAATTGGAACTTTCCGGAACGCGCATCGACATAAACCTCCAACAGGCGTAATCAGCGTGATTGTAACACTTGCGACAACCGACGCATTTTGTTTCGTCGATCTGAACGCGTCCGTCGCGAATCGACAGAGCGCCGCAAGCGCATTCCGCTTCGCAACTCGGACAACCGACGCAAGCGGAAACTTTGCGTAATAAATTTCTAATAACGGGGAGTTTCGCGATCTGCGTTTCGCGGTCGGGAAACTCAAACGCGACGCTATCGGCGCCGGAATCGACTTCGTAACGGAAGGGAAGCGCGGCTTCCGACGACTTGCGCGGCGCTAAGATAAAGTCTTGCGAATCAATCGGTTTGACGACGCGACCGAGCGTTTTAATCCATTCGAAAAAAAGCGGTTTCGAAAAATGCGAAGTACGAAAAACGCTTCGCAACGTCGAACTGTCTTCGACCGGATTGGCAATCGTGTCTCGTAGTGTAATACCGCTTTTGCGCGCTTGCCAGTTCGAGGAACCGATGAACTCCGTTTCTTCTTGTTTCGATTTAAACGTTTTGGCGCTTGTGTTTACGATGATTTCGTTGTACGGCGCGAGCGCGTCGGGGTACGCCTTGTCGACAAACCAAGCGTATTTTTCCGACGATTCCGGGCACATCACGCAACCGACGCGAGTTAAGCCCTTGCGGTAAGCGGGGTTGATAAGAAGGTCGCGCTCAAAAATGTAGAGCCAAAGCTCGTGCGCGCCCCAGGCTAAAATGGGCATACAGTTCATTTGCGACGCGTTTTTGACGCCGTCCGCCGCGTCCTCGTAGGCGGAGCGTCGCGAACTCTCGTCGCCGCGAACGCCGACGAACGCCGTCGCTCGCACCGCGTCTAAATTGAGCCGCCGCTTCAAATACGCGATCGCCGGAGAGCTTTTGCAAACCGAGCAACACCAACGGATAGAACGCGACGGCGGCCCGAAAATTCGCCAATAATCCAACGCCGGAACGCTCGGCGCGACTTTAATAAACTCGCGTTCCGGGTACCGCGTTTGAATTTCGTTCCAGACGTCGTAGGAGTCCGGAAGCTCCATACCGGTGTCGCTGAAAACGACCGGCGCCGACGGCGGCAGGACGCGACTGCAAAGGTCGAGCAAGACGACCGAGTCTTTCCCGCCGGAAAACGCGATGTAAGCGACGTCGCTTCGCTTTGCGCCGAGGTCGTAAAGCTCTTTGATTCGACGTTTAGCGTCGGCGACGACGTGCGTCATAATCGGCGCGTTTC
>JAFTUJ010000556.1 GCA_017466305.1 Thermoguttaceae bacterium | reverse complement strand
CGTTTCGCCTCGACCGCCGCCAATACCTCGACGTCGTTCAAAAAGACTCGTCGATGACCTATCAAGAGTACGCCGAAGAGGTCGTTTGGCCGCGTTTGGCGTTGCAAGTCCTTGTCGCCGACCAAATTAAACTCAGCGACGAAGAGCTCGAAGCCGCTTACCTGAAGTCTTACGGCCCGTCGGTCGGGCTCCAAATGATCGTTTGCGAAACGAAGGAAAAAGCCGACGACGTCCGCGCTCGCGTTCTCGCCGACCCGGAATCGTTCGGAACGATCGCGAAAAACGAGTCGATCGACGTCGTTACCGCGTCGAATAAAGGGCGTATGCAGCCGATTTTCCATGGAACGCTCGAAGATAAAGAGATGGAAGACCTCCTTTTCGCGCTCGAAGTCGGCGAAATTTCCGAAACGATCGGCCCGTACGGCCCGCAAAACCAGTTCGTCGTTTTCCGTTGCGAAAATAAATACGACCCGGTCGTCCCGGCGGAAAAAATCGACGAAGTGAAGGAACGCCTCCAAGTGCAAGCGAGCGCCGCGAAACTCCGAGGCGCCGCCGACGAACTTTTCGCCCGTTTGGGCCGCGAAGCGAACGTCGTCAACGTGATCGGCGACCCGGAACTCCGCAAGCAATACCCGAACGTCGCCGCGACGGTCGACGGGAAACCGATTCTCCTCGAAGCGGTCGTTGAAATGTGTTTGCGCCTTTACGCGAAGCAAGACCTCGACGCGCTCGTTTCGATCGAGTTGATTCGCCAAGAATGCAAAAAAGTCGGGCTGGAAGTTACCGACGCCGACGTCGCGACCGACATTTTCGTCCGCGCCGCCGAAACGACGTACCCGCTCCCGGACGGTTCGCCGGACGTCAAAACTTACCTCCGTTCCGAGCTGGAAAAATACCAAACGACCGAAGAAAATTACAAGAAATCGATCGTTTGGCCGGGCGTCGCGCTCCGCAAACTCTCCGAAGGGAAGGTAAAAATTACCGAAGAAGAAATCGCCAAGGCTTACGAGGCGAATTTCGGCGAAAGCGTTCAATGCCTCGGAATCGTCCTTAACGACGAGCGCCGCGCTCGCGACGTTTGGCAAAAGGCGCGCACCCTCCCGGCGAAAGAAAATCGCCCGGCGGAAGAAGTTTTCGGCGACTTAGCGTCGGAATACTCGGTCGAACCGGACGGCAAGCAAATGCGCGGTCGCATCGCGCCGATCGTCAAAAACGGCGGCTATCCGGAACTCGAAGAGGAAGCGTTCGCGCTCAAACCGGGCGAACTGTCGCAAGTGATTCAAATCGACGCGAGCACGTTCGTTATCCTCTATTGTCAAGAGCGAATCCCCGGCAGCGACGCGACGCTCGAAGAAATGCGCGAACAAATCGTCGCCAACCTCCGCAAAATGAAGGAAGCGGCCGCCGCGGGCGAGTTTTACGCCGGCGTCGTCAAGCGAGCGCGCATCGTCAACTACCTGACGAATCAAACGATCGAACCGGGCGACAGACCGTCGCCGGACGCGCAATGGGCGTCTCCGGAAGCGAGCGCGCTCCGTCGTTAGTCGCCGCTTGAACGTTCGGCGGTTAACCGTCGACGCGGCGCAAGTTAAGCGCCGCGTCGGTCGCCGAAACGCCAAAAACGCGTCCGCAGCAAGCGCAAACGCAAACGCCCCGCCGAGTCGAGCAAGACGCGGCGGGGCGTTCGTTGTTTTGAGCGGAACCGGCGACCGGCGGTTGGCGCGTCGGTCGACCGACGTCGGGCGATTAAACGCCGACCGGTTAAGCGTCAGTCGCTTTAAACGCCGACCGGTTTACGCCGACCGGTTAAGCGTCAGTCGGTCGGGTTTGTGTCTTGGATGAATTGATAAATCGGGTCGGGCGCGCCTTCTTTGACTTGGCCGGTAAAAAGTTCCTTAACGTAAAGCGAGTCTTCTTTCGGCGATTCCGGGAGGCGGAACGAGTCGCCCTTTTGCAAAATGACGCGAACGTCTTGCATCGAGCCGAGTTCTTCCGTTCCGGCGACCTGCGCGGGGAACCAGTAACCGTTTTTCTCGTCGTCGACGAGGTAAAACTCCGCCCAGCAGTGCCCCGGGACGCGAACGAGTCGGGCCGGAACGTCGAGCGAGCGACACATCGCGATGAAGAGCGCCGACATGTCTTCGCAGTCTCCGTCGCGGGTTCGGAGCGCCGCGAGCGCGCCGCGCATCGGCTTTTCGACTTGCGCCTCTTTATACGAAATTTCGGTTCGGACGTACTCGAAAAGCGCGTCGATTTTTTCCCAATCGGTCGCGTCTTTGTTCGCTTCCTCGACTTGCTCGATAATGTCGGAGGCGAGTTTGCGAACCGTCTTCGACGTCGATTCGATATAATCGCCGGCTTTCAAATAACGGCGCAGGTCGCGCGAAACCGTTTTCGGGAAGCGGTAAATTTCCGGTTGGCTCGGCGGAAGGAGCGGACGTCGCGTTACTTCGAAGAGGACGGTCGCCTCGACGCGCTGACCCGGTTTGAGTTCGCGCATTCGGAAGACCATTTGGCGAGCGCCGCCCTCTTTGAGGTCGCGATAATCGACGCGAGCGGAGCGCGGGAAGTTTTCTTCGAGCGTTCGGACTTTTTGCTCCGGGAACTCGGTCGGAACCGGCGCCGTTCCGAGCAAATCTTTGCAACCGCCGTTCGCTCGCGCTTCGAAGATCATTCCGGCGCGATACTTCGTCGAAATCGCTTTCCCGAAACGCGGCCCGCGTTGGCCGTCGTCCGGCGTTTCGTCGGTCGAATCGGCGGCGTCGGTTGCGCCGTTCGCTTCGGTTTCGTCGGCGAGAAAATCGTCGAGCGTCGCGGCGGAAGCGTTTTCCGACGCCGTCGGAGCGAGCGGGTTGCGCGCCGGACGAGCGGGCGACGTCGCGTTCGCGGCGGTTTCCGGTTTCGACGTTTCTTCGGACGCCGTTTCGTTCGCGGCGGCGGCTTCCGCTTGTCGCGCGGCGACGCTCGACGGTTGCGCGGCGTTTTTAGCGGCGTTTTTAGCGGCGGTTTGGGCGAATTTCCTTGACGGCGGTCTCGACGGATTTTTTTTGACGGGTTCTCTTGACGGCGGCGTT
>JAFTUJ010000555.1 GCA_017466305.1 Thermoguttaceae bacterium | reverse complement strand
TTTGAGCGAAGTCGACGGCGTGAACCGCGTCGCTGACGATATTAGCTCGAAACCGCCCGCAACGATCGAGTGGGAGTGATTCCGGCGCGAACCCGGTTTTAAACCGGGCCGTTCCGAGCGTTCGGTCGGTTGGGGGCGCGTCGCCTCGACGGAGAGGCGCCCCCCAACCGACGGAGCGCAAGAGCGCGGCGACGTTTGGCGTTTGGGCGTTTTGACGTTTTGACGTTTTGACGTTTAGCGTCGGACGTCGCCAACGGGCGTTTATTTAGCGTTCGCGAGGGAGCCCTTGCGAGCGAAGGGCGGCGCGTCGGCTGAAAAGTCGGCGCGCCTATCGGCGATTAATGCAATTGAAAAGTGTTGCGGTTATTCGCGGGCGGCGCGATATTAAAACGAAGGCGGCTAAAGACGGCGATGGAGAATCAAACGAGCGCGAAACTGGCGACGGCGAAAGCGCGAATTTTAGCGGAGATCGCGGCGCTGCAGACAGACGGAAACGGCGTTTTCGACGCTCCAAGTTGGGCCGACTTCGGCGCGCTCGGCTCGCGGTTGGCGAAAGCGGGCGTCGATTGGAAGTCTTGCGAACTCGGCTCGAACTTTACCGCGTTTATGGAGGCGGCGTTTCGCGACGAAGCGGAGCGCGGCGAAATCGTTTTCCGCTTGAATAAAGCGGGCGCGCATCCGAACAGCCGAACAGCCGCGTTCGTTTGACGAAAGCGCCGAACGCCGCCGCGGCGTCGAGCGTTCCCGAGAAAAAGTCGACGGTCGCGGTCAAAACGGCGATTCCGGCGTCGCCGTCCGCGTCGCCCGGCGTTCCCGCGAACGCGCCGAAAAAACTCTCCGACGCGGAGGTCGAAAAGCGCGTCTTAGCGGCGGTCGCGGCGTTGCAAACGGACGAAAACGGCGTTCGCGACGCCGCGAAATGGGTCGACTTCGCCAACTTGGGTTCGCCGTTAAAGAAAAAGGGCGTCGACGGTAAAGCGTTCGGTTTTTCGACGTTTGCAAAGTTTCTGCAAGCGCGTTTTGCGGAGCGTTTGGAGTTTCGAAACGAAGGGACTCGTTGGCGCGTCCGACCGAAAACGGCGAACGCGCCGTCGACGTTGGACGCGACGCAAGCGCCGTCGTCGGAGCCGCCGAAAAAATTTCTTCCCGACGCGGAAGTCGAAAAGCGCGTCTTCGCGGCGATTCGCGAACTGCAAACGGACGCCGACGGGAAGCGCGACGCAAGCGCTTGGGTTCCTTTTACCCGTCTTGGCGCCCGGCTTAAAGAAAAGGGCGTCGACGGTAAAACCGCCGGTTTTTCGTCGTTCGCGAAGTTTTTTGAAACGCGTTTTGCCGATCAATTGGAATTTGACGGCGACCCAAACGCTCGACGAACGCGACCGAAACCGGCGTCGACGGCGGTTGTTCCGGTCGCGAAGAACGGTTCGACGGCGCAAACGTCGTCCAAACTCTCCGACGCGGAGCTGGAAAAGCGCGTCTTCGCGGCGTTGCGCGCGTTGCAAAAAGACGACGCCGGACGTCGCGACGCGGCGAAATGGGTCGATTTCACCGTCCTCGGCCCGCGCTTGAAAGCGGATGGAGTCGACGGTAAAGCGTTCGATTGCGCGAGTTATGCGAAGTTATTGGAGGCGCGCTTTTCGAAAACGCTTCAATTCGACAAAAGCGAGCCGACCGCTTGGCGGGTTCGTCCGACGTTGGCGCCGAACAAAGACGACGCGAATCTCGCCGATTGGGCCGTCGTCGCGCCGGAGCGGTTCGACGAGTTGGCGAAGCTCGCGCTCCCGGAAAAACGGCGGTTCGACGACGCGGAACCGGCGCCGGGCGAGCCGCGTTTTCCGATTTTAGCGTCGTATTTAAAATATACGTTCCGCCAACTCGCGTTCGAGGAGAAGGTGAAAATCGCCCCGACGGAAGACGTCGCCGCGTTCAATACCGGCCTTTTCGACCGCAAATTCGACCCGATTTTCGCGTTTTTCCGGAAAAACGTCGGGCCGGAGCCGCAACCTTGGCGCCTTTCGTCGTTCGCCGTCGCCGGGGAAAACGACGGCAAAGAGTTGGTCGCGCGTTTTGCCCCGCTTCCGGAGCGAGCGCGCTTTTTCGAACGCCGCGACGATCTCGTTTTCGACGGCGACGCGGAGATCGTGCTCGACGCCGAACATTGCCTCGTCGAACGCGCTTGCCGACTGCCGAGCGAGTTTTTGCGTCGTTGGACGACGCCGGAGTTCCTCGCGCTCGAAATCGACGGCGAAACGCGAACGCTCGACGACGTCGCCGACAAACCCGAAAAAGACCCGACGCGCCGCCGATATTTTAAAGCGTTGGCGAAAAAACTGCCCGAGTCGAACGCGTTGGTTCGGCTGAAAGTCGCTTTCGAAGGCGCGGTCGAGTTGGCGAAAAAGCGCGCCGTCGCGAACCCTCGAACGGCCGTTCCGACCTTTAACCCGACGAAGCGCGGCGTTTGCCTAATGTTGCCGTTGGCGTTGATCGATCCGGCGTCGAACCGTTCGGACGTCGCGCTCGTCGTCGAGCGGCTCGCGGAGACCGGCGTTTACCAAGCGCATACCGTTTACTCGCTCGATATGGCGCGCCAAACCGCGAGTTTGACGGCGCGTTTGGGCGGCGAAAACTGGCTCGACGGTTAAAAGGCCCCGGCGAACTTCGCGTCGACGGCGCGCGACGGAGGCGCGCGACGGAGGGGAGCGACGGCGCGTTAAAAAGTCGGAAAACGCGGGCGTCGGGCGTCGGGAAGAAGCGGGGAAGGGGCGCGTCGACGCAGCCGGGCGGCGAGCGTTTGCGGACGAACGGCGGGAAAAGGCCGGGGAAAAGGCGCGGCGACTCGTTGCGAACGGCGGCGTCTTGACGAAATTTCTTCCGTTTTTGGGAAAAAGTCGCCGGGGCTATTGTCGATTTCCGCTTTTTATGCGAAAATAAAAAACGGAAAACTTTTCTTGCGCGCTTTTTAGTCGGCGAAAAATAAATCGACGCGACGAAGGCAAAATCGACCGTCGGCGCCGCTTTCGCGCTTTTGAGGCGACGCTTCGAGGACGCGACGTCGGGAAATTTTTCTTAAATTTCGCAATCAAAAGAGTTGCGGGCACGTTTGGCAAAGCGCGCTCTTGTCGTCGGGACTTGTTTATTCGTTTATTTAAGAATAATCGCAATTGGCAATAATGAATTTGGTCGCGAGCTTGATTTTTGTTGGTTTTTTGAGCCAAAAGGGAGACCGGTTCGATGGAAAAGAATAACGAGGCCGCGCGCCGTCCGCTTTCGTTCGTCAAGATTCCGGCGTCGTCTTGCGACGCGGCGGCGGAGCGTTCCGCGGAGCGTTCGACGGCGGCGTTCGCGACGTCCCCGACGACGAGCGACGCGAGTTCGCGGGACGTCGGTAAGATCGCGCCTCCTCCGGTTTTGAGCGACGCGGCTTGGCGGGGCTCCGGCCCGGTCGCGCCTCCGCCTGTTTTGAGCGACGCGGCTTGGCGGGGTTCCGATTCGAACGCGCCTTCGCCGATTTTGCCGAATTCGCCGGTTGCGAACGCTTTCAAGACGTTGTTGGGAGCGGGCGCGGCTTCCGTCGCGGTCGCGACGGTTCGAGCGTCGATCGGCGGCGTTGAAACGACGTTGAACGTCGCGAGATTGCGCGCTTTAGCGTCGCCCGGTTTCAGCGGCGGAGCGGGACGCGACGCCGCGTTGGCCGAGACGATGCGCGCGTTGCGCGGCTTAGCGTCGCGCCTCGAACCGAGCTTCGATCCCGTCGCCGACGGCGAGTTGCGCGAAGGTTGGAAACGGATTGAATTGGCGACGACCGCGTCGAACGACGCGTTGCGCGAAAACTTCTTGCGACAAGCGCGCAAAACGTTAAGCGCCGCAAACGTTCGACTTAACGCGGAACGGAGGATATTGGCGCGTTTCGCGATCGCGGCGATCGATTTTTGGGCCGGGCGCTTGGCCGTCGGCTTGGAAACGCTCGACGCGACGGCGCAAACGTCGTTGGACAAATTGGAGCGAAGCGTCGGCAAGTCTTGTCCTTACCGCTGTTTGCAAACGACGTTGGAGACGCGCGATTTCTTGGCGGCGCTGACCGAACGACCGTTGTTGGCGAATTATTGGCGCGAACGCGCGGCGTTTTTCAAAAGTTGGTCGACGACGGCGGTTCCGGCGGCGGAGCGGCGGCAGGCGACGAAAGTTGGGAACGCGACGCAACTGTTGGAAACGGATTTGCGGGGCGCGGCGTTGGAGTTGCGCAAGTCGGCTTTTGGAAAGTCGGAGGCGTTAAATCGCGAAGCGACGGCGGTTTACGAGCGAACGTTCGGCGGTCGACCGAAGCGGCGTTCTCGCGTCGGCGCGACGTTTGGCGCGATCGCGACGTTATGCGTCGTCGCGGCGATCGGCGCCGCCTTCTTTTTCGCCTTCAAGGGGAAGGACGACCTAAGCGACGCTCCGGCGACGGACTACGCGCTTGGCGAATGCGTCGCGAAGGTAATACAAGACGGTAAACCGCTTGCCGACGCCGAAGTTCGCTTGATTGCGCCCGAATCCGAGCGAACGAGCGCGAGCGGGCGCGCGGACGAAAACGGCGAAGCGCGTTTTACGGACGTCGCGCCGGGCCGATATAAGGTTGTCGTTCAAAAATTGGTCGAGGGAGAGAACGTTGTCGACGACAAGTATTCCTCCGACGTTACGACGCCTTTGATTCTTGACGTTAGCGGCGGGAACAACGAGCCGTCGACGTTCGACGTCGGTTCCGCGGTCTCGCCGACGGCGGAAGAAGCGGTTCCGGTTGTGCCGATCGAAGAAGCGGACGAAATCGCGTTTTAAGAATGAAACGACCCGACGTCGCGAATTTTCGCGGCGTCGCCCAAGGTTGCGGACGGAGTTCGACGCAAACGCTTGCAAAGCGGAGACTTTGAGCGTCGGAAGCGGACGAATCGAACGCGCCGAAGCGTCGAAGGTTCCGACGCTCGTTTCTTTTAAACTTTCCGGAACGGCGACGTTCGATTCGAGGCCGCGCGTCGTCGCGGACGCCCTGCGAGAGTCGCCGAATCGCGCCGCGTCGTAATAAACGCGGCGCGACGTTTGGGGCGTTGGTAAACTTGGCGATAATCGGCGCTTACTTAACCTTTAAGGACCACGCGTCCCGAGGCGAGAGCTCGGATAGTATTTCTGAAAATAACGCCGGATAGCATAATTCGTCGTTCAATTTTTGGTAATCGATTTTGAGCGACCCTAACATGGATTTCGGCGTATTTTTCCATATAAGTTTGGCGGCGCCTTCCGTCGAAGCGATGGGATAGCGCGGTTTGTCGCGATGAATTTTTCCAAATAACTCCCATTCTTCTTCTACTCCGTCCATACCTCCAATAAATATTCCCGCCGCGATCTTGGCGCGACTAAGCATTTCGTTTCGCATTAGCGCCAACGATTTAGACGCCGACGGTATATTGCCTTCGTTTACAACGCGCGTCCATTCAATATTTTCAAAATACAACGCTTCTTGGGGAACCTTGTCGCGATAGTAGTTCGATTGATAAATGACGACGTTGTTGGCGGTTTCTAGCGACTTGGCCGCGCGCCAAATAAAAGGCGTGACCGCGGGATGCCCGCCGAACACGAGCTTAGCGTAAGGGGTAACCGTCGCCACAAGCGCGTTTAACGCCTCTTGAACCGCGATCGCGTCCGGCGCGTACTTTTGAGCGCGTTCCCCGAAAGGGACGCTGGCGGATAAAAAAATCTCTTTCATTTTACTGCCTTTTCTATAAAAATTTAGTCGTTAGTTTGACGAGTTTGGCTCCGCGTTTGCGACAAGAGAAGGAACTGGGAAAAAATTTATTTGCAGGCGTTCTTCAAGCCAGCGTAAGTGACTTAAAATATCGGTGTTTAAACCTGTTTTTCTGTATAGAACTTCGCCTTTTACTTTTTGATTGAAATCTATTTTACCGGCAAGCTCTTGGTCGGTTTTTATTCTTTCCGGAATTTGAACGCCGCGTTTTTCTCGTTCGTAAATTGACAACGCGTTGGGAATTTGAAGAAAAGGCCAAATTAAACGAATCTTGTAATCGGGAGGCGATACGCACCAAAGTTCGCGCGAAGAGTTTTCGAAAAATTTTGCCTCGGGATGGTATTTTTTGAAACAGTGATGTAAATTTTGACGTTTGGCCGCCAAGGAACGAATCCGAATAGATTCGATTTCGCGGACGAGGCCGTTAACGACGGTCGGAAGCAAGCGTTGAGAAGCCGCGGCGATATCCGGCGATCTCGATTCGGCGTCAAAATCTTCCGGCGATAATTGGCGGTGTTCCCAAAACGTCTGCATACTGGTTGGTTTTTGGTCGGGCCATATTATCTGAAATACGCCGCAGCCATGTTGGTTAATTTGCGTTATTTCGTCTTGCACTGCGGACGAATTGTTAATTCCGTTCGTGTTAAGTAAAATAAAAAGGTCGGCGTCGTTTAAACAATAGGAAATTTTATTTGGAAAATTTTCTCCGCCGTCTATTGACGCGACGTCTAAAAAAACGTTGTAGTGCGCGCGCACAAGCGCCTGATGCAGTTGCCAAGCGACGTTGGCCGAGTCTTGTCGGCGATAACTGATAAATACTTTTCGTTCTTGTGGTATGAGTCGTTGCATACGTAAAATCGCGGTAACCGCCGCGTCGGGATTGTTGCCGTTACATATATTGATATGACGATGCAAAACGCCTGGCAATACTACTTGACAATCGTCGCCGTCGTTGACGATCGGTAAAATTTCCGCGTCTTGTGTTTGGAGCTTCAGGATGTTCTGAATCTCGGTTTCGGTAGGCTCGCTATTGCAGGCGTACCAAACGCCCAAAGGAATTCCTTTAAAATCGACTCGGTCGAATTCCGACGAGCCGTTGAAAACTTGTAGATATTCGTCGGGGGAAAGCCCCAGATTTTGGTATTGTTGTTTAAGTTTAGATAAAATTGTTGAATTAAAACTTGCAATATCGCCAAAGAGGAATAATTGATAGTAGCGCATAAATCTGCCTTGATCGAAGCGCGCCTTTTTATAGAGCGCAGGTTAAAACGTTGGGTGCGAAATTCGATTAGTCGCGACGCTAAAAACAATTCAATACGTCGGAAACGAAGTTAAACTTTATTTCCGACGTATTGAGCGCGAGGCGGACGGTTATACTATTTTATTTTTTCGACGATTGGTTGACAAATTCCCAAGGAACGATTTCCTCAATAATACGTCCGTCGGGGCCGGTTCTACGGTTGCCGTAGCGGATTGGCCAATAAAAAAAGTAGGCGTTGTTTTTATTCTTCTTCACCTGTTTTTTTAAGCCGCATGTTGGACATTGCCAGTAACCTCTTTGTTCAATTTCTTGCATGTCTATTTTTTGTCTTTGCCAAGGCCATTTGAATTTTCGCTTCATAATCGAATGGAAACCGCGTTGTTGAAGGGCGCGTTTAGTTTGTTTGTCGAGTCGTTTGTTAAAAGTGTTCGTTAGGATAAAACTCCATATCGTATCGGAATTGGCAAAATCGTCGATTGTCATCGCGGGGCGACGTTGGCAGCATCGGGGACAAACCGCTATATGAGTCCTCGTAAACGATTTGTCGTAAACGTGAGAATGCGCCGATTGATGTATCGACTCATAGGTCGTATCTTTTAGTGTCTTGGCCATCGGTTCCGGCAAAAAGAGGTCGGCGACGGACGCCATTGCTTTAGCATGAATTTTAAGGAGCGGTTTGGGATAGAGTCTCAGACGACGCATCGCCGCCATATTTTCGTCGCCTCTGCTAAGGGCGTCGGAATTGGAAAAATAACGGGCAATTTCTTTCGCGGTTTCTTCGTCTAAATCGGGAATAAAGGAATCTTCTTTTTCGTCTATGCGATCGTTTTGGGGGTCGTAAACAAAAATTTTAGGCAACGGAGCGCCGGAAAATTTCATATACATAAGAGCGATAATTTCTCCTTGCGTCCACCAGGAGTCAAAATACGCGGGCGCGCCCTCTGGATTGGGTTCGGTTAAGAAAATATAGAATTCGTCTATCTCGCGAATTCGTCGCTCTACAAAACTCACTATTTCCCAACGGCGTTGTTCGGTAAGAAATTCGGAAACGATAGCTCCTTCCGAGTACCACGTAACTGGATAATTATCGTTTTTATGTTTGTTTTTTATATGTTCTATAAGACTGTGAACAGTTTTCTCATTAATAGCGTTTTTATCGTAATAACTTAGATAACTAATAAAAGCGCCGCCTCTTCGCGGTAGAGAAAGATCGTCGAGGAGCTGACTTTGAATGTTGCGGTTTTTTTCAACAAGCTCCAAAGCTTGACGACCGTTCATTGAAAGACTAAAATTTAAATTTTCGTCAAGTTTATATTGGGAAGGAAACGGCAATAAACCGTCTTGAAACATCTTGAGTAAATCTTTTTTAAGCCATTCGATAATGTCGTCGTTGGTATATGTTTTTACTCGTTGGACGTCGCCGTCGACAACAATCGTCTTTTCGTCGCCTAATAAAGGAACGTTGGTGCAACGCGGAACGAAATTAATAGGCAATTGCGTGCGACTGACGACTTTAATATTGGGCGATATATTACTATTTAAAGTCGCCGCCGCGTAATTAGAGTCCCAATTTCCGTTTTCGTCTTTTTCAATCGAACCGTCAAAAATGACGATATCGTCGTGACTTAGAGCGTTTAAAAAATCGATGTTCGTTCCGTTGCAAACGATCGAGAATTTTTCGCACTCTAATCCTAGTTCCGATAAATAGGGGAGAACAATTGTTTGAATCTTATGTTGAAGTTCGTCGCCCTGATTCTCGGTTCTAAAAAAGGAAATCTTAATTTTTGACATAATTTTACCTCTGCAATTAGGTTAGGCCTATTGGTTGGGATAAAAAACGAAAGAAGAAACGAAGATCAATTGGTTCTTCTTGTCGCGTTGCTTATTGTATATCTTTCGTGAATAATTATCAAGCGCTGTAGAGGAATTTTACCGCGTTTAGTCCAAATTAACTCGCGCGCTTTCCGAAAACGACGCGGGAAACGGCGGCGGCGAGTCCGCTTGATTTAAGTTAAAAATAACAAACGCTTTGGGGAAAACGGCAAAGGGGAGAGACTAAGCGGGCGACGACGCGACGCGACGTTTCCGGCTCCGCCCTAATCGGCGCGCGACGCAATCTTGACGCGAGCTTTTTAACGCGGCGGCGAGCGTTCTTTTGGGAGCGTCGCGACTTGGCGGCGGCGGGCGACGTATGCTTGGGCGGCGGTTCGAGCGGGTCGGGCCGAACGAGAAAGGAGCGTCGCGTTTGAAACGGGGAACGGAGCGGGAAAGGGCGGCGGACGCGTTGGCCGAGACGGTCGAGGCGGCGGTCGAGCAAGTCGAGGAGCGGGCCGGAGAGACGCTTGGCGA
>JAFTUJ010000554.1 GCA_017466305.1 Thermoguttaceae bacterium | reverse complement strand
GCGTTGCAACGCTTTAATTCGCAAAACTTAGCGGGAGCCCTCGCGTCGCTTCAAGAACTCGCCGCCTCGAACCCGGCCGCGACGCCGCCGCGTTTGATCTTGGCGCGTTGGTTCGCCGAACTCCAAAATCCGAAAGCGGTGCGAACGTCGCTCGAACTCGCGACCGAGGAATCGCCGAACGACCCGGAAGCGTTCCTTTCGCTCGCCGAAATCGCGCTCCTCGAAGGTTCCTTGACCGCCGCCGAACTCTTGACGCTCCAAGGTCAACGCGTCCTCGCTCAATACGACGCCAATCCGACGCGCAAACAAACCCTTACGCGCAAAGCGCTTACGCTGCAACTTGCTTACTCGAACGCTCGCCGTCGCTGGCCGCAAGCGCAAGAGGCGATTCTCGCGTTGATCAAACTCGACGGCGAAACGGCGGAGCTCGACCGCGCGCTCGGTCGCGTCTTATTCCAACAAAATCAAGAAGATAAAGCTCGCGAAATGTTCGTTCGCGCCGACAAACTGTCGCCCGCCGACGCCGCGTCGACGACGCTTCCGGCCGACGCGCTCCTTTCGCAACTTTACGCCGAACGCGGCGACCTCGCCAACGCGAAAAAATACTTGGACGCCGCGTTGCAAACGTCGCCTAAGTCGGTTCCGACGCTCGTTTTATCGATTTCGACGGCGCTCGAAGAAAACGATCTCGAAACCGCTTGGACGCGCGCTCGCCAACTTTACGCCAACGACAAAAGCGCCGCCGTTTTAAAGATTTACGGCAAAGTCGCGCTCTTCCGTTCCGACTATCCGCAAGCCGAAGCGGCGTTCCAAGAGGTCGTTCGCCAAAATCCGCTCGACGCCGAAGCGGTCGCCGGGCTCGCGCTCGCGCTCTGCGAACAAGACGACGCCGAGAAGCGCAAACGCGCCGTTCAATACGCGACGAGCAACGTTCAAAAGCAGTCGAACAACCGCGATTATCTTGCGACGCTCGGTTGGACGCTTTACCGTTCCGGCGAAACCGACGCCGCGATTCAAGTTCTGCAACAGTCGGTCGCCGACGGCCAAATCAACGCCGCCGCCGCGTATTACTTCGCCGTCGCGCTCGTTGAAAAGGGTCAAACCGATTCGGCAAAACAACTTCTGAACGCCGCGCTCGCGACGAAACCGCCGTTCGCCAAACGCGTCGCCGCCGCCGCGCTTGCGAAACAACTCGCGTCCGCGCCGTCGCAACCGCAAAAATAAAACGAAATAACGTTTTTCGCCGCGACGTCGACAACATGTCGCGGCGACAATTCAACGCGTCGACGTTCGAGCGCTTCACCGTTTAACGTCGACGCAACTTTTTTTATCGTCCGACTTAGGAGACCAATAAATGTTCATCGTCGAACAACCTTTCGCGTCCGATTTCTTTTTCCGTTCGTTGGAAAAACTGCAAGCGCCCGTTCTCGCGAGCGCCGCCGCCGAAGAATTCAACGTCGCGAACCGCAACCTTAACTTGGTTTCGGACAAGGAGTTCGTCGAGTATTACCGCAAAATTCCCGAACCCTTGTACTGCAATTCGGAAAACGGGCTAAGCCGCGTCGCAACTCTTTTCCCCGACGCGCCGTTCGTCCGCTTCGCCGAATTGTTCAAAAACAAGACGAAATTTCGACAAGCCGTCGCGCCGCTTTACCCGAATTTCGTTTTCCGCGAAGTCGACTTAACGGAACTGCAAACGTTGCGATACGAAGACTTGCCGCGTCGTTTCGTTATTAAGCCGTCGGTCGGATTTTTGAGCGTCGGCGTTCGTTTTGTCGACTCGGCGGCGGATTGGGAGCGCGTCCGAACCGAAATTCTCCGCGAAAGCGCCGCGTTCGCCGACGGCAAATCCGCCGATTTTCCGCGCGAAGTCGTCGACCTAACTCGTTATTTGATTGAGGAAACGGTCGACGGCGAGGAAATCGCGGTCGACGCTTACTTCGCCGTCGACGGAACGCCGGTCGTTCTCGACGTGTTGCGGCATCCTTTCGCCGACGCAACCGACGTTCGCGACCGAATTTACACGACGTCGAAAAAGTTCGTTCGCCGTCTTTTGCCGACGCTTGAAACGACGCTCGCTCGAATCGGCGCAACCGTTGCCGACGCGTTGGATACGTCGTTCGACCGCGCGTTCCCGTTTCACGCCGAATTCCGCGTCGCCGCCGACGGTTCGCTCGTTCCGATCGAAATCAACCCGGGTCGCTTCGCCGGTTGGCACACGACGGAGCTAGCGTTTTACGCTTACGGCGTCGACGTTTACGAAACGCTGACGCGCGGTTTGCGCCCCGATTGGGACCAAATTCTTGCCGACGCGGAGACCGACGACGCCGTTTCATATTTCGCGATTTTCGAAACGCCGTCCGCGCTCGCCGCCGTCGCCGCAACCGCCGCAACCGACGACGTCGCCTTCGATTACGACGCGTTAGCCCGAGAATTTTCAACGTTGTTCGAGTTGCGCCGCGTCGACTGGCGCCGACGTCCGCTCGCCGCGATCGCGTTCGCGCAAACCACGGAACCGCAAGAACTTGAACGCGTCTTAAAGCTCGACGTCGAACGCTTTGTTCGTCGTTAAGCCGCTAAACCGTTCGTTTTTTCGCTCTTCGGTCGAACGCGTTTTCGCGCCGCGTTCGACCGTTCGCGTCGTTTTCGTTCAATCTTTTTCTCTCCAACCCGTTAAAAACGCGGAGTTTGCAACGACGAAAACCGAACCGGCGTTATGCGCGAGCGCGCCGAGCGTCGGTCCGAGCCAACCGCAAGCCGCGAGCGCGACGGCGAGAAAATTTAACGCCAACGAAAACGCCAAATTAAAACGAACGACCGCCGCCGTTCGCCGCGCCAACGCCAAGAGCGACGCAACTTCTTTAACGTCGGCGTTTACAACCGCGACGTCGGCGACGCTCGCCGCAAGATCGCAACCGTTTCCAAACGCGACGCCGACGGTCGCCTTCGCCAACGCCGGCGCGTCGTTAACGCCGTCGCCGACCATACAGACGCGCTCGCCCGCCTCTCACCGCTTTCCAATCTCTTCTAACTTATTTCCCGGCAAGCAATTAGCGACAAACTCGTCAATTCTCAACCGTTTCGCGATCGTCGACGCCGCGCCCTCGCCATCGCCGGTCAACATAAACGACCGAACGCCAATATGTTGCAACCGCTTTATCGTCGCCGCGCTCGTCGAACGTTCGACGTCCGACAAGAAAATCGCGCCCGCCGCCGCGCCGTCGATCGCAACGTAAACAACGGCGCACCGTCTTTTACAAACCGTTCGACCTTCGCTCGTATTTCGTCCGAAATCGCGACGTTTCGTTCCGCCAACGCTCGCCCGGAACCGACGAAAACCTCCTTGCCGTCGACGAAGCCGAACGCGCCGCGCCCCGGTTCCGCGCCGAAACGCTCGACGCTAACCGACGGAATCGCCAAGGTTTCGCGACAATATCGAACGATCGCTTTCGCCAACGGATGTTCCGAAAAGCGCTCGACGGCGGCGACGCCCGTTAACAGTTCCGTCTCGTCGCGTCCTCCAAACGCCGCGACGCCCGCAACCTCCGGTTTTCCAACGGTTAACGTTCCCGTTTTATCCCAACAAACGGTCGAAATGGTCGCCAAACGCTCGAAAACGTCCCCTTCGCGAACAAGGACGCCGCGTCGCGAAGCCGCGCCGACAGCCGCCGCGACCGCCGTCGGCGTCGCTAAAGTCAACGCGCAAGGGCAGAAAACGATCAAAACGGTCGCCGCTCGCGCGACGTCGCCGGTCGCCCCCCAAACGCCGAGCGCGATCGCCAACGCTCCGACGACGACGTAAGTCGCCCAACGGTCGGCGATACGAACAATCCGCGTTTTCCCGACGTCGACCGAACGCGCCCAGCGAATCGTCCGTTGAATCGAGCTGTCCGCGGCGATTCTCTCGACCGTCATATCGAACGCGCCGAAAAGATTTAGCGTCCCGCTTAACGTCTTGTCGCCAATCGTTTTATCGACCGGCGTCGACTCGCCCGTCGCGACGCTTTGATCGACCGAAGTCGCGCCGAAAATGATCTCGCCGTCGAGCGGAACCGTTTCGCCCGGCAAAACTCGAACGCGCGCCCCGACGGCGACGTCCTCGACCGCAACGTTTCGCTCGACGCCGCTTTCGTCGACAACTCGCGCCGTTAAAGGCGTTAGCTCCGCTATCGTTTCGAGTCCGGAACGCGCTCGAGCGACCGCCCATTCCTCCAACAGCGAACCTAACTTCATAATGAAAGCGACTTCGCCCGCCGCGAACGTTTCGCCGAGCGCAAGCGACGCGACCAACGCCAACGCGACCAAAAGCCCGGTCTTCACGTTCAACGACCCGAAAAAACCGACCGCCGCCTCCCAAAGAATCGGAACGCCGCACAAAACGACCGCGACCCAAGCGACGCTCCAACCCCAAGGATTCCAACCGCATACGTCAGCCAAAAGCGCAAAGCCGGAAACCGCGACGACCGCCGCGTCCCATTTGACGCCGTTCCAACTCGTCCCCGCTTTTTTCTTCTTATTCTCTTTTTTCATCGCCCTCTCCTAAAAAACATACCCATACCGGTATCTGGTTATACAGTATACCCCGTCGGGTACCGGCGTCAAGAGGACGATAAAAAAAAGAGCGATCTTTCGACCGCTCTTTCTCTCGTTCGTTCGGAAACTTGTTTTACTTCAATCGCAATTTCCGCAATTTCAAGCAATTACTGCATGTTCGCGAATCGTTCGACCGCTTTGGCGAACCGTTCGATCGTCTTTTCGGCGTCGCCGTGTTCCAAGCCGTCGCGCACGCAACAGTGAATATGCCCCTTCAAAATCAGCATTCCCACTTTGTTCAGCGCCGCTTTCGCCGCGCTGATTTGCGTCAACACGTCTTCGCAAGGAACGTTTTCGTCGATCATTCGGTCGATCGCCTGCGTTTGCCCGACGATTTTTTTCATTCGCCGATGCAGATTCTCGGCGTCCATACAACGTTTCAAGTCGCCGTCTCCCTTGCTTTAGGTTCAATCGCGAGTCGTTCGCGCGCTTAAAATCAACGCACTTTGCAGATGAAGCGAACGACGCCAAACTCTTTCGGTTCAAGCGGTTCGGTAATTTCCCAACGCAAATTCAGCGAGCCTTGCTCGTTCAATTCGGCGAGGAACTCCGCCGGAACCGACGATTTCGCGGTGTTGTCGACGTAAGCGAGGCGCGCCGACAAGTTGTCGAGAATCGTTACGTTCCCGATCGGTTCGTCGCCGATATTTTCAAAACGAAGGGTGAATTCGACCAGTTCGCCCGGGCGCGCCGCGTCTTTGTTCGCGATCTTAATTACCCGCAGTTTCGAGGTTTTCGTATCGTCTTTGACCGAGTAAATCGTCGAGGCGCCGTCGACGTAAATATTCGAAAACGCGTTCACCGTGTCGAGCGCGACCGCGACCTTTTGCTCGCCGCTCCAACCTTGCGCCGCCAACGCGCCTTCAAGCATCAGCGACGCGTCGTTCGTCGCCAAATCGTCGACCGTCGCCGACGTAAGCAACGCGTGCAGGCGGAGTTGCGCGTCCGCTTCCATCAACATAACGCGCGACGTTCCGATCGTCGGAGCCGCCAGCGATTCCGCGCTCGCGACGCCCGCGTTTTGCGAAGCGCCGAGCGGTTTCGTTTCGGCGGTTCGAACGTCGACGCCTTGAACTCCTTCTTTTTGAACGGGTTGCGCCGTCGTATTCGCGCTTTCCAACATAACGCGGCTTTCTCCGGCGATCGGGCCGACAACTTGTCGCGCGGCGCCGAAACGCGGGCTGTACAGGAACAAACGGTTCGTCGGTTCGCTCAAAATGCGCCCGTCGACGGTATCGAAGTGCGCGACGGAGTCCTCTTTGTCGAGGTTTTCGACCGACCAGTCTTCGCGGGAATACATCGGGCCTTTCGAGTCGCCGCCGGTAACGACGTATTCGCCAAACTCGGAGCGCGGCGCGTTCGGAGCGTCGGCGTCGAGCGGGCGCGAGGTCGGGCGATTGACGTTCGCATAAGGCGCGGCGATCGACGGATCTACTTGCAGCGGAAGGACTTGGCCGCCGATTCGATTCGACGGAGCCGGAACGGCGTTCGACGGCGCGACGGCGTTCGGAGCGTTCGAAGCGGCGTTCGACGGCGCGACGGCGTTCGGAGCGTTCGAAGCGGCGTTCGACGGCGCGACGGCGTTCGGAGCG
>JAFTUJ010000553.1 GCA_017466305.1 Thermoguttaceae bacterium | reverse complement strand
GCTGCCGACGGCTTGTCCGCTTGCGGAACGCGCTCGAATTTTCGCGGAGGCGTCGCGCGCCGAATTCGAATTAGAAACGGAAACGCGACGCGCCGTCGAATTCGACGCGCTCGCGGCGGCGGTCTTGGATGCGAACGAGCGCGCGACCGCGGTCGATCCTTTCGAAGCGGCGTTTTCTTGGGCGTTCGACGACGAGGAGGAGGAAGATTTCGCGCTTTAATTTGAAACGAAAAGCGACGAAGAAAACGGGCAAGATCGTTTATTTTGTCCGTTTTCCTTAACGTTTGCGTCGATAATAAAACGACGCCGACGTCTTGAAAAGAACCGCTGAATGAAAAACGTCGAAGGCGCCTTCAATAAAGAAAGCGTTTTCGACGTTTTTTTATTCCTCTTGTTTTGAACGTCGTCGACAAATTTTATTCCCCTTGTTTTGAACGCCGTCGACGTTTTTTGTTCCTCTTGTTTTGAACGCCGTCGACAAACCAGCCGCCGACCTCGTTGAACAACGTCGACCGCTAACGGCTGCGACGGTAAAGGAAAAAAAAAGACGGCGCGCGCCCAATTTGCTTGCCAAGTTTGTGTAAAGCGCTTATCTTAACGCCGGAGGGCGGCAAACAAAGAAGAAAATCGCTCGTTCGAAAAAAAATACTTGTTTTTCTAGCGCGACTCGTTTATAATTCGATAAAGACGGAAGCGGATAGGCGTTTTCGTTGCGGTTTCGCCCAAAAGTCGCGTCGGTCGGTCGCGCGTTGAACGGTCGACGGCGAACCGGAGGGAGAAAACGAGCTTCTCTTGTTTGGGGTTGAAAAACCCAAAAACGTCGCTTTTAAACGAAAGGATCGCTCGAGATGAGTTCGAACGTCGATCAATTTTATATGCGTCGCGCGCTCAAATTGGCCGCTCGCGGACAAGGCGCCGTCGAGCCTAATCCGATGGTCGGTTGCGTTATTGTTCGCGACCCGAAAACGGCGGATTGCGCGAAAATCGCTTCCGATTGCGAAAACGCGGACGCCGTTTGCGCCGATTGCGCCGATTTTGCGGCCGAAACCGCCGAAGCGCGAATTGTCGGGGAAGGTTGGCATCGGCAATACGGAGGGCCGCACGCCGAAATCAACGCGCTTGCCGCCGCAGGAGACGCGGCAAAAGGCGCGACGATGTACGTAACGCTCGAACCGTGTTCGCATTTCGGAAAAACGCCGCCCTGTTGCGACGCCGTGATCGCCGCCGGGATTCGCCGCGTCGTCGTCGCGACCCGCGACCCGTTCCCGAAGGTCGACGGCTCCGGAATCGAAAAGCTCGAAGCGGCGGGAATCGAGGTTAAGGTCGGCGTTTTGGAGAATAAAGCGCGAGAGTTAAACGCTCCTTATTGGACGCGGATAACGAAGAAGCGGCCTTGGATTATCGGGAAATGGGCGATGACGCTCGACGGGAAAATTGCGACGCGCGTCGGGTCGAGTTATTGGATTTCGTCCGAAGAATCGCGGACGCTCGTGCATCGGTTGCGCTCTCGCGTCGACGCGATCTTGATCGGAAGTCGCACCGCGATGGAGGACGACCCGAAGTTGACCGTCCGACTGCCGGAAGGAGAAACGCCGCTGCGAACGCCGACGCGCATCGTTTTCGACTCCGGAGGGACGCTCTCGGCGTTTTCCGAGCTGGCGTTGACGGCGCGCGACGTGCCGCTTTTGCTCGTTTTCGGCCCGGAAGCGCCGGTTGAAAAGAAGATCTTTTGGGAGTCGAAGGGCGCCGAAGTGTTGGTTATCGACGCGCCGACTCGCGAACAACGGTTGATTTTGCTGATGGAGGAGTTGGCCGAACGCGGAATGACGAACGTCTTGGTCGAAGGCGGCGGCGAGTTGCTTGGACGACTCTTCGACTTGGAGATGATCGACGAGGTGAACGTCTTTGTCGCGCCGAAAATTGTCGGCGGGAAGGAAGCGGTCGTTCCGGTCGGCGGCGTCGGGCGCGAGCTGATGCGCAAAGCGGCGACGCTCAAGAACCGCAAAACGGAAGTCGTCGGACCCGATATGTTGGTTAGCGGCGTCGTCGTTTATTGACGCGTTGATTGAAAACTGGGGCAAGATTGAGAAAATGAAACGCCGGATCGTTCGCAAAAGGAGCGATTCGGCGTTTTTTCTTGTCGCAAGGCGCGTCGAAATGGAGAAACTGGAGAAACTTTAACGAACGGCGACGGCGGACGGCGTTTAAAGTCGGGCGAACGCCGCGTCGAGGTCGGCTAAAATATCGTCGATATTTTCAATTCCGACGGAGAGGCGAATTAACTCCGGCGCGATTCCGGCTTTTCGGAGGTCGTCGTCGCTCAGCTGCGAATGAGTCGCGCTCGCCGGATGAACGATCAAACTCTTGGCGTCGCCGACGTTTGCGACGAGGCTGAAGAGCTCGACCGAGTCGACGAAACGTCGGGCCGCCGCCGCTCCGCCCGGAACGCCGAACGCGACGACGCCCCCGGCCCCGCGCGGAAGGTACTTTTGCGCCAATTCGCCGCCGTTAAGACCGGGGTATTTTACCCAACTTACCTCCGGGCGCGCGTCGAGAAAACGAGCGACCGCCAACGCGTTTTCGCAATGTCGCTCGACTCGAAGCGCAAGCGTTTCGACGCCGAGCAAAAAGGTCCAAGCGGCGTCCGGCGCGAGCGTCGCCCCTTGGTTGCGGAGCCCGACCGTTCGCAAACGAACCGAAAACGCCGTTGGGTTGAGGTCGCCGAGATCCGTCGCGAACCGAAGGCCGCCGTATCCGCGGTCCGGCTCGTTGAAAAGACGGAATTTCGGATCGCTCCAATCGAACTTGCCGGCGTCGATCGCGATTCCGCCAATTCCGGCGCCGTGTCCGCCGATCCATTTGGAAAGGGAATGGATAACGACGTCGGCGCCGCGTTCGATCGGGCGTAAAATCGTCGGCGGAGTGAACGTCGAGTCGACGATAAACGGGACGTTATAACGACTTGCAAGCTCCGCGTAACGATCGAGGTCGGCAACGTCGAGGCCGGGATTGCCGATCGTTTCGACGTAAAGCGCGCGGGTGCGCTCGTCGATCGCCGCTTCGACCGCCGCAAAATCGTTGACGGAAGTGAAACGAACGTCGATTCCTTGCGAGCGAAGAATCGCGTCGAATTGGGTGAACGTGCCGCCGTAAAGATTGTTTGCCGAAACGATATTGTCGCCGACGGTCGCAATATTGGTTATTGTAAAGTAAATGGCCGCCGTTCCGCTGGCGAAGGTCGTCGCCGCGAGTCCGCCGTCGAGCGCCGCGAGTCGCCGTTCGAGAACGTCGTTTGTCGGATTCGAAAGGCGGGCGTAAATGTGCCCGGCTTCTCGAAGCGCGAAAAGATCGGCGGCGTGTTGCGCGTCGCGGAAGTTGTACGCCGTCGTTCGATAAACGGGGACGGCGCGGGCTAGCGTCGTCGGGTCGGGCGTTTGGCCGGCGTGTAGGGCGAGCGTCTCGGGACGATATTGACGATTTTGCGGAACAGCGCGGTTTTGCGGGGCGTTTGAGGCGGTCATCGGCGTTTTTCTCCTCGGCGAAGAGTTGAAACCTGGTTTGTCTACCTGTTTGGTTGTGATTTTATTCGCTTTTTGCGTCGCGTCAAGCGGTTAAAATGAGAAAATCAAAAAAAATATACGCTTTCTGTCTCAAGAAATCCCTACTAACAAAATTATACTTACATATCCTATTATATCAGGAGTTAATGACTCCGTAGAAAATGTGGACACGATGATTGATTTTATGAAAAGCAATAACTTATT
>JAFTUJ010000062.1 GCA_017466305.1 Thermoguttaceae bacterium | reverse complement strand
TTTATGTTAAAATATCTCAGAGCCGCCAAAAAACTGAAAAGAAAAAAAGAGATAATTGATTTTGATTGGTCCTCCTATTTGCTGGAAGATACGATAAAACTGATTGACCGTGAGAATAATTACAGAAAATCATACGTAAAAATATGGCACGCATTCAGCCAAAAAAAATATCTGACAATATTATTCAGAGAAAAATTCAAAAAGATTATAGGGTGGTAGGTGATAAAGTCTTGAAACATATTGTATTTGTCGTTGGTATATACAAAAACGGTGGTGTTGAGCGGCGCTCCACCACACTTGCAAATCAATTTGCTGAAAAAGGCTATAAATGCACTATTTTGGTAACCCAAGAAATTTCATACAAACAATTTTTCCATACTGAAAAGAATGTGGAAATCGTGTTTTTGGGCGACTATGCAGAGGCTTGCCGCAAGGCACACAAAGATAACAGTGAAAAGATTATAAAAACAAAAATGCGAACTCGGTCGACGAATCGGGCCAATTTTTCGCGGCGAAGCTGACCGGCGTTAAGCGCGAGTACGTCCTGAAGGGCGAAACGGTTTACGCGCTCCGCGGCGTCGATTTGGAGGTGCCGCAAGGAGACTACGTCGCGATCATGGGCGCGTCCGGTTCCGGCAAGTCGACGATGCTGAACCTCCTCGGCTGCCTCGACCGTCCGACGCACGGGAAGATTTGGCTCGGGCGCGACGACGTTACGTCGCTCGACGACGACAAACTTTCGGAGATCCGCGCGTCGCGAATCGGTTTCGTTTTTCAATCGTATAACCTTATTCAACAGCTGACGGTCATCGAAAACATCGAGGTGCCGCTCTTTTACCAACGGAACGCGAACCTCCGCTCCCGCAAACGTTGCGTCGAGCTGGCGAATTTGGTCGGGTTGAGCCAACGTTTAAATCACCGTCCGACGCAGCTTTCCGGCGGTCAGCAACAGCGCGTCGCGATCGCTCGTTCGTTGGTCAACGACCCTTACTTTATCCTCGCCGACGAACCGACCGGGAACCTCGACTCGAAAACGACGGCGGAAATTTTGGATCTCCTCGACGAGCTGAACGCGCAGGGCCGCACGATCATTTTGGTTACGCACGAAGACGACGTCGGCGCGCGGAGCAAGCGCATCGTTCGCCTCCGCGACGGTTTGATCGAGTCGGACGTCCGTTTGCGCCCGAACGACCCGCCGCCGAAGCGTCCGAACGCGCTCGTTTGAGCGGCCCGAAGTCGCCGAAAAGTAAAGCGTTAAGCGACGTCGCCGAAGCGTTGACAACGGCGGAAACGACGGCGCAATTGAAAATAGAAACGAAATTATGAGACACGCGTTGCGAACCCTCCAATCGGGGGTCAAAAGCCTTTATTTGCACCCGATGCGGTCGTTGTTGACCGTTTTGGGGATTTTCATCGGCGTCGCCAGCGTTATTTGGCTCCTCGCCATCGGCGAAGGGATCAGTCGCAAAGCTCAAGAGCAGATCGAGAGTTTAGGCGCCGACAACATTATCGTCAGCACGATCAAGCCGCCAAACGAAGCGCTTTCGGCCGGCGGCGGGGGCGGGCGCATGCAGTTCCCGGAATACGGCCTGACGCGCGCCGACTACGAACGCTTGACCGAAACGATTCCGACGGTAATTAAAGCCGCGCCGTTGAAGGACTTCCAAGAAACGTTCCAAAACGGAAGCCGCAAGATCGACGGACGCTTGGTCGGTTGCACGCCCTCCTATGTCGACGTGGTGAAGATCGCGATGTTCGACGGTCGTTTTTTCAACGAGCAAGAGAACGACGAAGCGCGCGACTATTGCGTTTTGGGCGCCGGCGTCGCGGAAAAATTGTTCCCTTACGAGGAGCCGATCGGGAAGTTGATTCGCGTCGGCGAGAACTATTTTTACCGAGTGATCGGCGTCGCGCAGTCTCGCGATCCGTCGGCGGCGATCGGGTCGTCGATGAAGTCGGAGGACTATTCGTTCGACGTTTACATCCCGCTTAAGACGATGGAGACGCGCGTCGGCGACACGGTCGTCGTTCGTCGCAGCGGCTCGATGGAAGGCGAAACGGTTCAGCTGAAACAAATTACGTTGAAGGTGAAAGACGTCGCTTCGGTTATGGAGACCGCCGACCTCATCAAGATGACGCTGGACGATTATCATACGAAATTCGAAGATTACGGCGTTACGGTTCCGCTCGAGTTGCTCGAGCAGGCGAAGACGACGCGGATGATGTTCAACGTCTTTATGGGGCTGATCGCCGGGATTTCGCTGGTCGTCGGCGGCATTGGGATTATGAACATTATGTTGGCGACGGTTACGGAGCGCACCCGGGAAATTGGGATTCGGCGCGCGCTCGGCGCGAAGCGCGGCGACATTGTGCGTCAGTTTCTGATCGAAACGATCGTCTTGTCGGTCGTCGGCGGCGGGCTGGGCGTTTTGGTCGGCTTGACGTGTTCCCCGGCGACGACGTTCGCGATGGGCTTGGTGAAGCGGATGAATCCGGACTTGATCGCGAGTTTGCCTCCGATCGTGCAGGAGTTGAAGCCGATCATCGTTTACTGGTCGGTTCCGTTGGCGTTCATGATTTCGATTATCATCGGCGTCGTGTTCGGCGTTTACCCGGCGATCCGCGCCGCGAAGATGGACCCGATCGAAGCGCTGCGTCACGAGTGATTTTGGCGACGTAACGCCTTGCCGCGTCGACGGTTGGCGCGTCGACGTTTTTTCGGACGGACGGTT
>JAFTUJ010000552.1 GCA_017466305.1 Thermoguttaceae bacterium | reverse complement strand
GGCGAACCGACGGCGGTTTCAGCTCAAAACCGACTCCGCGAAACGACGACGGTTTCAAACCAAAACCGACTCCGCGAAACGACGACGGTTTCAAAACAAAACCGACTCCGCGAAACGACGGCGGTTTCAAACCAAAACCGACTCCGCGAAACGACGGCGGTTTCCGCGACTTTCCGGTCGAAAAACTTCGAATCGGCGAAACGTTTTTCCGCCGTCGCAAGCGTCCCTTACGATGATACCCGCAAACGACGCAAAAAGCAAGCGCCCGCGAAAAAAAGCGACAAAAAAAACGCAAAAACGCCGACGAAACGCGCCGCTTGCGTCGCGACGCGCCCCGTCGACGCTAAATTCGCCGCCCCCGCTTGCGCTCCGCCGCCCGACGCGTTAAAATAACGACGTCGAATCAAGGAAACGCGCGGATGCGGGACTCGCCGCCGCGTCAAACCGAACGACGGCGCAAAATTAACCGGCTTAGTCGT
This sequence comes from Thermoguttaceae bacterium, assembly GCA_017466305.1. Classification (GTDB taxonomy): domain Bacteria; phylum Planctomycetota; class Planctomycetia; order Pirellulales; family Thermoguttaceae; genus RUG369. The sequence continues at coordinate 3,606 of JAFTUJ010000552.1, read as the reverse complement.
CGTACTCGACGTCGACCCAAGCCCGCGTTTCCCAAGACTTGCGAATCGCGTCCAAAACGAGTTCCGTATTCAACGCGTCGTCCGCCGTCGCGGCGGGGGAAATCGGTTCCAAACCGGTCAAAGCGCGCAAGTTCTCGTATTGGAAGTTAGTATAACACTTTTCGTACGAATTTCCGTGTCCAGTCGCAAAATTGAAGTACGCAAAATTCGGCTGGTCGCACAACATCTTGACGGCGCCGCCGTAAAGCCCGTTGCGCAAATCGGTAACGACGAGGAAATCCGACTCTTCGTAAGACCATTTGAAGTTAGCGTATTCCGTTGAAATATTAAACGAAATTCCGTTTCCCTTGCCGGGTTCGTTTCGAGTGCAAGTCATAACGCCTCGGGCGCCGTTTTCGTACCTTAGCAAGAAGTTGCAAGCGTCTTCCACCTCGACGGGTTTCATTTCGCGAGGCGTCTTCTCCGGGTCAACGTCGAAACGTTCTTCGAAGCCGGCGTTCGGATTCGGAACAGGACGCGCCGGAACATGCGTAACCGCGTCGCCAATAACGCTCGTAACTTTGAGCCCGGTAAGACTACCGGCGAGGTCAACAATATGGCTCCCAAGGTCGCCAAGCGTTCCACCGAACGGGGGCTCAAAACGCCACGACATATCGCAATAAGGCCAACATCCCCACCCCTGTTGATAAGCGCACGAAATTTCGATAACGCGCCCATATTCTCCGGTAAGAATCATTTGCCGCGCTTTCGCGACGGCGGGAACGTGGCGGTACACGTGATTTACGCGCAAAATAACGTTCCCCGCTTTTTTCGCCATATCGCGAAGAATACGCGCCTCTTGCGAAGCGTTTTCCCCCGCCGTCATTGGCTTCTCGATAACGATCAAGCGACGTTTTTCCGGCGTTTTACTCGCGGCTTCGATCGCTTTTTTCGCGACGGAAAAGTGCAACGCATTTGGCAAACAAACGTCGAAAACGTCCCAGTCGGACGCCAACGCTTCGTCCAAATCGGTCGTTGGAATAAATCCTCCTCTCCGAGCGACTTCGAATTCGCTTTCGTCTTTACAAACGGCGCGCGTAAACTCGACTTTCGGAACGTCTTTAAAGTAGAGATGCGCTTGACCGCCGCACCTTGCCCTTACGGTTCCCATCATTCCGGCAATCCCGGCCACAATTACCTTAATCATAACAGACATAACGCCTACCTTTCTTTAGAAAAATCTAACGCTAGATTGTCCTGCTCTTTATGAGACCAGGCGAGAACCGCGCGGCTCTCACAAGAAATAAGGACGAAATGTCTTAAGATGCGACTCTCGAATTTTTGAACAGAACGGATTTATGGAAAATTCTCTTGAAAAGAACCGCTACAATCCCTACAAAACAAAAAGCCGCCGTTGGTCGCGCGTCTTTTCGACGTTCGACTTCGCGGCGGCGGTCGCATTTTCGGGGGAGTCGGGCGTTTTTATTTGCCGTTAAAGTTCGACGCGCGTCAAAAGCGTCGGCAAATTTACGTTTTTGGCGTATATTGCAGTCGACGCTCTTGCGCAATGCGCGAACGACGGCGCTAAAAACGAACTCCAATGTTCGCGAACCGACGTCGTTTCAAGAAAACGCCGGTTCGCTTGAAACTCGGTCGACTATTTAATGTCTTCGAGTTTGACCCAGCAGCGTTCGGCGATCGATTTGTCGCAAGCGGCCAACGTGCGTTGGACGTTGAACGCGTCGCGGAAGGTCGCGATCGGGGATTCGCTTTCGTAAGCGGCGCCCTTGTTGAGCGCGTCGATGGCGCGGAGGTTTTCCAAAATACCGTAAACGGTAATGTCGCGATAACCGATCATGTGGCCGTCGGCAAAATCGAAGTAATTGCCGTAAACCGCGCGGTTCGTGCAGATTTTGCTCCAACCCCAGAGTTGCGGGTCTTCGGCGGTCTTGTCGAAGACTTCGAGGTAGTTCATTTCGTCGAAGCAGAACTTAATCGTGCCTTTTTCGAAACGGAGTTCGTAACCGTTTTGGTTTTCCGAACCGCAAGCGTTGCGGGTAACGGAGAGCGTCCCGATGGCCGAGTTGTCGTCCAACGTGAACATAACGCGCATCGCGTCGTCGACGTCGCAGTCGCGAATTTCAAAATCGTCTTGCGCTTGTTGACCGGCGCCCATGTTGCTCAATTGCGACGCGAAGGTTTTCTTCCATTTGCGTTGTTTGACGTGCGTCGCTTGCATCGCGCAGAGTTCGAGCGGACGAAGGCCCGTGATGTAGTACAGCATGTCGAGCGAGTGCGAACCGAGGTCGCCCGCCGCGCCGCCGCCGTGCGATTTTTCGAAACGCCAGCTGCCGTCGGCGCCCCAACCCCAACCTTGGTTGTAAAACATGCGCGCTTCGATCAAACGACCGAACTTGCCGGAACGCGCCAGTTTACGAGCGAAAACGTTCGCCGGAACGCGACGATAAATGAAGTTGACGCTGTTCAGCAGTTCTTTGTGCGCGTCGGCTTTGTCGGCCATTTCGCGACCTTGTTCGAGGTTCGCGGAGAGCGGTTTTTCGCAGAAGACGTGTTTGCCGGCGTCGAAAGCGGCCATCGCGGCGGCGTAGTGCGCGGCGTTCGGCAAGCAAATGTCGACGTAATCGGTGTCGGCTTTCGCGATAACTTCTTTCGAAGCGTCCGGACCGACGATCGCTTTCCAGCCGTCGCGTTCCGCCATCGCTTTTTCGCCGTCGTTCCAGCAGGACGCGTAACCGAGAACCGGTTGAATCGGAGCGTTTTTGAAGTAGCCGACGACGCCGCGGTACGCCAAACTACGAATAACGCCCATCATACCGTAACCCAAAACCGATACGTTCAAATTATCCATTAAAAATCCCCTAACGCTTTGATAAAGCCGGTAAAATAATCCGTTTACGTCAAATAGTCGCGCGGTCGCAGCGCCAAACCGCCGCCGCGCTCGTTTCGTTCATTATACCAAAATCGACGCGCGCTTGCAATCGTTTTTCCCGTCTTTTCCGCGTTTTTTCGAAAATTCTTTTTCGCCGCGAAATCGTTTTCAAGTCGCGAAGGCGGCAAAAACTACGCATTTCGCCTATATTTCGCAAATTTTTTAATGAACGCTTCCCGGGGCTGGACGCCGACGCAAAAACGGTTACAATTGAAGCGGTTGCGCTTGCGACGAGCGCGTTAGTATTAATAAGGGCAAAAAATGACGACTCCACGTCTCTCGACCGGCGTTCCCGGTCTCGACGAACATCTTGGCGGCGGCTTAATTCCCGGAACGACGACCGCGCTCGTCGGAAGCTCCGGCGCCGGAAAAACGCAGTTCGGACTCCAATTTCTCAACGCCGGTCTCGACGCGCCGGAACGTCGACGCGGCGTTCTTCTCGACTTGACCGCTCGCGGCGACTCCCAAAATCACGCGGCTTACGCCAAATCGCTCTTCGGTTGGGCAATGCGCGAAGAAAACGGCGACCGCCCGTTCGACCCGGCGGAGTTTTTCGCTTGCGTCGCGTCGAACGAACGGTTCGCGGGCGACTATTTTCACGCGTTTTCGCTAGCCGGGCGCCGCGTTACCCGTCGCGACCTCGGCGACGACGCTTGGCGCGAGTGGAAGCTCGATTT
>JAFTUJ010000551.1 GCA_017466305.1 Thermoguttaceae bacterium | reverse complement strand
CTCCGCTCCGTTGGGTTCGGGAAGCGGGAAGCGAACGCGGCGAATTTTGGTCGTTCGTTAAAATCAGCGAACCGCGCCGCCGATTTCCTTGTCTTTCTTCGCGTCGGTAACGAGCGTTTCGGTCGTCAGCATCAAACCGGCGACGGACGCGGCGTGCGTCAACGCGGCGCGAACGACTTTCAACGGGTCGATAACGCCGACTTCGTACATGTCGACGTATTCGCCGGTCGCGGCGTTGTAACCTTGCGAGCCGGTCTTTTGCATCACTTCGTCGACGACGACCGTTCCGTCGGCGCCGCCGTTGTCGACGATTTGCTTCAGCGGAGCGGAAAGGGCGCGCATCAAAATATCGACGCCGATCTTTTCGTCGCCGCGAGCGTTCGTTCGCGCTTTTTCGACCGCTTCTTTGCAACGCAGGAGCGCGACGCCGCCGCCCGGGAGGATCCCTTCTTGCGCCGCGGCGCGGGTGGCGTGCAACGCGTCGTCGACGCGGTCTTTCTTTTGCTTCATTTCGGCTTCGGAGTGCGCGCCGACTTGAACGATCGCGACGCCGCCGCTGATCTTCGCGAGGCGTTCTTGGAATTTTTCGCGGTCGTAATCGCTTTCGCTTTCGGCGATCATCCGACGGAGCAAGTCCGCGCGGGCCTTAACGGCGGCTTTTTCGCCCTTGCCGTCGACGATCGTCGTCGAGTCTTTGTCGACGACGATTTGCTTCGCTTGACCGAGCGATTCGAGGCCGACGTTTTCGAGCTTGACGCCCAAATCTTCGCTGACGACTTGCGCGCCGGTCAAAATCGCGATATCTTGCAACATCGCCTTGCGACGGTCGCCGAAGCCCGGAGCCTTGACGGCGGCGACGTCCAAGACGCCGCGGAGGCGGTTAACGACGAGCATCGTCAGCGCTTCCGTTTCGACGTCTTCCGCGATAATGAGGAGCGGTTTCGCCTTTTGCGCGACTTTTTCGAGGAGCGGAACGAGGTCGCGAACGTTCGTGATCTTCTTCTCGTGCAGAAGAATGTACGCGTCCTCGAGAACGCACTTCATGACGCTCATGTCGTTGATGAAGTACGGCGAGAGGTAGCCTTTGTCGAATTGCATACCGGCGACGACTTCGTACGTCGTTTCGGCGGTTTTGCCTTCTTCGACGGTGATGACGCCGTCGTTCCCGACCGCTTCCATCGCGTCGGCGAGGAGTTCGCCGATTTCGCGGTCGTTGTTCGCGCTGATGGCGCCGACGTTCGCGATTTCTTCTTTGGTCGTAACCGGTTTCGCCATTTTCGTCAGTTCGGCGACCGCCGCGGCGGCGGCTTTGTCGATCCCGCGACGGATCGCGGTCGGGTTGCTCCCGGCGGCGACATTGCGGAGGCCTTCTTTGAAGATGGCGCGAGCCAAGACGGTCGCGGTGGTGGTGCCGTCGCCGACGACGTCGTTCGTTTTCGACGCGACTTCGTTGACGAGCTTGGCGCCCATATTTTCAAACGGGTCGTCGAGGTCGATTTCTTTACTGACGGAGACGCCGTCTTTGGTAACTTTCGGGCCGCCGTAAGCCTTGTTCAAAACGACGTTGCGACCGGTCGGACCGAGGGTGACGGCGACCGCGTCGGCCAATTTATTAACGCCGTCGAGCATCTTGCGACGCGCCGCGTCGTCGAAAATGAGTTGTTTAGCCACTTGAGGATTCCTTTATATAAACGCTATATTCGGTAAAAATCGCGCTCCGACCTCGACGCTAACGTCGAGCGCCGAGGCGTCGGAACGTCGGCGACCGCGAAAAATCAAGCGGTTTTGACGACCTTGGCGAGGACGTCGCTTTCGCGCAGAATCTTGTATTGAACGCCGTCGACTTCGACGTCGGAACCGGAGTATTTGCCGTAAATGACTTCGTCGCCGACCGCGACGTTCATCGCGGCGCGTTCGCCGTTGTCGAGGAGACGACCGCAACCGGCCGCGACGACGATCCCGCGTTGCGGTTTTTCTTTCGCGGCGTCCGGAAGGTAGAGACCGCCGGCGGTCATTTCTTCGGCTTCCATCGGTTCGACGACAACGCGGTCTTCCAACGGTTTCAGATTGAGGTTTTTCTTCGCGTTCATAGTAACGTCCTTTCAATATATTATATGTATATTGTCGAATTTAAGCGCGAGCGGCGCCGCAAAGCGCGTCGGCTGGGGGAGAGCCGCTTTCGTCGACTTCGACAAACGCGGCGTCCGTTTTTCGTTTGATATCGTTATCGCCCGCCCCCGACTTCCGCCAAAACGGCGCCGGGAGCGTTTGCTTTTCGTTCAAAATTCTATTTTCGGTCGACGTTTCACGGACTAGAAGCCCATTCCGCCCATACCCGGCATACCGCCGCCCATGCCGCCCATCGCGTTCGGATCCGGAGCGGCCGGTTCTTCTTTCGGAATTTCCGTCAGGAGGCAGGAGGTCGTCAGCAAGAGCGCGGCAACGCTCGAAGCGTTTTGCAACGCGGTGCGAACGACTTTCGCCGGGTCGATAACGCCCGCTTCGACGAGGTCGCAATACGAATCCTTGTCGGCGTCGTAACCGTCGTTTTTACCGGTCATTTGGCGAATGCGGTTGACGACGACCGCGCCTTCGATACCGGCGTTTTTGGCGATTTCGCGAATCGGCGCTTCGAGCGCGCGCTTGACGATTTGGACGCCGTATTGTTCGTCGCCGACCGTTTCGACGTCGGTCAACGAGTCCGCCGCGCGGAGCAACGCGACGCCGCCGCCCGGAACGACGCCTTCGTCCAACGCCGCTTTCGTCGCCGCTTGCGCGTCTTCGAAGAGGTATTTGCGTTCTTTCAACTCCGATTCGGTCGACGCGCCGACGTTGATGCGCGCGACGCCGCCGGCGAGTTTCGCGAGGCGTTCTTGGAGCTTTTCTTTGTCGTACGAGCTGGTCGTCGTTTCGATTTCGGCGCGAATTTGCGCGACGCGAGCCTCGATTTCGTCTTTTTTGCCGCCGCCGTTGACGATCGTCGTCGAATCGCCGGTAACGACGATTTTCTTCGCTTTGCCGAGGTCGGCGATTTTGACCGCGTCGAGTTGGACGCCGAGGTCTTTATAGACGGCGGTCGCGCCGGTCAGAACCGCGATATCGCCGAGCATCGCCTTGCGACGTTCGCCGTAACCCGGCGCCTTGACCGCGCAAACTTGGAGGACGCCGCGCATCTTGTTGACGACGAGCGTCGCGAGCGCTTCGCCTTCGACGTCTTCCGCGATAATGAAAAGCGGCTTGCTTTGTTTGCTGATCGCTTCGAGGAGCGGAACCAACGATTTGACCGTCGAAATTTTTTCTTCGAAGACGAGAACGAGCGCGTCTTCAAGTTCGACTTTTTGGTCGTCGGCGTTCGTAACAAAGTGCGGGGAGAGGTAACCGCGGTCGAATTGCATCCCTTCGACGACGTCGACGTAAGTCTCGGCTTGCTTCCCTTCTTCGACGGTGATGACGCCGTTTTTACCGACTTTAACGAACGCGTCGGCCAAAATTTGACCGATCGACGTATCGTTGTTCCCGGCGATCGTCGCGACTTGCGCGATTTCTTTGCGGCTCTTGTCGCTGACCGGAGTCGCGAGCTTGTCGACGTATTCGCCGACGACCGCCGCCGCTTTTTGAATCCCGCGCGAAAGAGCCATCGGGTCGGCGCCCGCGGCGACCATTTTCAACCCTTCGAAGTAGATCGCTTCGGCCAAAACGGTCGCGGTGGTGGTGCCGTCGCCGGCGACGGAGTTCGTTTTCGACGCGGCTTCCTTCACCAGTTGCGCGCCCAAATTTTCTTCCGGGTCTTCGAGCGCGACGTCTTCGGCGACGGTAACGCCGTCTTTGGTAACTTTCGGGGCGCCCCAACCTTTATCCAAAACGACGTTGCGACCGCGGGGGCCCAGGGTGCTTTTCACGGCGCGAGCCAACTTGGCGACGCCCTCGGCGATCGGCCGGCGCGCGGCGTCATCGAACGACATTTTCTTTGCCACTGCGGAATTCTCCTTTAATATTGAGATCGGTTTTTGGTCGAATTGCGCGACGTTTTCGATTTTCCGTCGTTTTCAACGTTTAAAACGTCGAAAACGCGTTTTCGAACGCCGCCGCGCGCTTCGTTTTTTTTTTATTTTCATTTCGACGAAAGCCGCCCGACGAGGCGCTTGTTCGCATTCGTTTTACCTACTTTGCCAAACGAACGCTCGCCGCGTCGGGTCAAATAATACCGCGCTTCGTCGAAAGCGGCGCGCCTTTTCGGCGCCGTCGACGTCGTTTTCGACGCCGTTTCTTATTTTATTGCAATTTCGGCGCCAAAACGCGTTCTCTTCCGGAAAGTACGCGCCTTTTCTTCTAAAAAACGCCCAAAAAAAGAAAAAAAGAGAAGTTTTTCGCGTTTTTTTTACTCCGACGCGCTTTTTCGACGCGCCGTTTGACGCGTCGCCGCCTTTTTTTCCTCGTTCGGCGTCAAATTGGCAGTCGCCGCCGTCGCCGGTCGACGCCGCTTCTCGCCGCTTCTCGCCGCTTCTCGCCGCTTCTCGTTCCGACTTCCGCCGCCCTTCCGCGTCGCGAACGGAACAAAAAAATCGGCCGCGCTTTCGTCGGAACCTTGCCCGACGCTTGCTCGACCGATTTCCCGAAAAGCGCGACGCCGAAAAAACGCCGCCTATTTTTCCCAATTCGCCTATTTTACATTTCGTTCCCAAAATACTCGTCGTACGCGGAGACGTAACCCGGCGCTTGAGCGCGAATTAATTCCTCTTCGTAAGCGGCGATGATCGCGCGGTGAATCTCTTCGCGGCAAGTAGAGTTAATCGGATGAACGACGTCGACGTATTGTTTATAAGGCGCGAGATCGGCGACGGCGGCGCCCGAAGCGTCTTTCAAATTGGCGCCGCAATAACTGCAGAAATTCGACCCGACGGAATTTTTTTGACGGCAAGACGGGCAGCGAAACGCGAGTTTGCGACTCGGCATCGCGACAAAATAGCCTTGATTTCCTTCTAAAATTTTCAAATCGCGCACGACAAACGCCGCGTCGAACGTTATCGAGCAAAAAGCGCGCAACCGTTGGCGCGAATGGTCTCCGTCAATCAATTTAATCCGAATTTCCGTTATTGTCATCTTAATTTAACCGATAAAAAGTCGTTGCGGCGCGCCGATCTTCACCTCTCCAAACGAGCGCCGAATTTAGGCGTTGCAAACGCGGCTTACTTCCCAACCTCGAAACGACGCGCGCTCAAGGGATAAGCCCTCAAAGCGACCGTCGACGAGCAAAAATAATTAGACGCGTCGCCCTTTTGTATGCGATTCCAACGCGACGCCAACAAGAAAATAAAAAAAATCGCTTAATTTTTAGAAAAAACTAACGGCGCGCCTCCTTGCAAAGAAACGCGCCGCTATTCGCCAATCAAACGGAAACCGACGTTTGAACGCAACAAGAAATTAACGTCGCCTATTCTTACTTTTTCCGTTGATTTTCATTCCGCCGCCGATTCGAGCGTTTGAAAACGAAACGTCTTCGTCAACGTTCGAGCGACCGCGACCGTTTCGCCGCCGACGCATTGGAGGCGCAACGCTTCCGCCGCGTCGCTTGCCGCCGCTTCGTTCGGGTAAATCGCGAAAAACGCCGTCCCGCTTCCGCTCATTTGAACGCCGCAAACGTCGCGAGTCGCCGCCAACAACGCCCGATACCGCGCGACGCCGTCCCAAATCGTCGACGCGACCTCTTCGAGTCGGTTGAACAACGCTCCGCCGACCGCCGCCGCGCCCGCGCCGTTTGCCGACGTTTCCCCGTTTTCCCCGTTTTCCGACGTTTCCCCGTTCGCTTTATCCGTTTTACCTTCCCCGTTTATCCCGCCTACCCAACTCCCCCCTTTCACCCCGTTCATCCCGCTTGCCCCGTTTAACGGTTTTCGCGTCGAGACGGCGGCGCAAAAGGCGTCGAGCGAGCGTTTCGGCGTCGACGGGAGCGCGACGTATCGGCGAAAAACCGCCGGCGTCGAGAGGCCTTCGGTCGGTTTCAAGACGACGAGCCAAATTTCCGGCAGGTCGAACGGCTCGACGATTTCGCCCCGCGAACGCCCGACCGACGCGCCGTCGAGGAGGAACAGCGGAACGTCGCTCCCGAGCCGCCCGCCGATTTCGCGAAGTCGTTCGTTCGAGAAGGGCCGCCCGCGCAGTTCGTTCAGCGCCGCCAACGTCGCCGCCGCGTCGCTCGATCCGCCGCCGAGCCCCGCTTGCGACGGTATCCGCTTGACGACGCGAATCGAAACCGGCGTCGGTTCGCCGAACGCTTCGTCGAACGCTTTTGCGGCGCGGATAATCAAGTTGCGGTCGTCGGTCGGAACGTCGGGAACGGGAGCGCCCGCCGCGTCGACGCACTCGACGATCGACGTTTCCTCAATTTCAGCGCCGGTTTTCGCGTCGCGCGACCAAAATTCTAATTCGTCGCAAAGATCGATCGGCGTCGCGACCGTTTGAATCTCGTGAAACCCGTCGTCGCGTTTGAAAAGAATCTCAAAAAACAGATTTACCTTCGCCGGCGCCCAAACGCGGAGCCCGACGGCGTTCTTTTCCGCTTTTTCCGTCCCGTTCGTTCCCGTCGTCGTCATTTTTCCTTCCTTTCGCTCGTCAAGTTCGGCAAACCGCGCCGACTTTAACGCCGCCCGACGAATCGCTTGCCGCCGTTTCGCGTCAAAAACGGCAAATCGCGCCGACTTTAACGCCCGCCTTGACGTTAATTTCAACGGTCGCGCAACG
>JAFTUJ010000550.1 GCA_017466305.1 Thermoguttaceae bacterium | reverse complement strand
GCGCTTCACTATTTTGCCCAACTTGCCCATTTTCCCCTTCTTGCGACCAAACGAAATCGACGCTTCCGACGCCGCATCCAAGAGCCAGCGCGAGCGCCGCCGTCGCCGCCCGCTTTTTCCAACGTCCGTTATTCATCGTTAACCCTCCGTTTTTCAACCGTTGCGAAAGGAGCCGTCGTTCCGACAACGGCCTCTTCGAGCGAGCGAAACGCGCGTTCCGCCTCCTCGCCGCCGTCATTATACCCGAACGCCGTCCGCGACGCCAACGTTTTTTCGCTCCCCGGCGCCGATTTGGCAAATTTTTTTCTTTTCCTTATTTCGCTATTCTTCCCGACTTCACTTTTTTTTGCGTTTTAAGGGAAAAAGTCGACGTTTTTTTCCCTCTCGGCGTCTCTTTTTCTCGCTTGCCTTTGAATCCGACGCCAACGCGCCGCCTTACCTTCCGCCCTCCTCAACCCTTTAACCCCAACAGATTAACGTCAAACGTCGACGCGTCGAGCGTCCTTGTTTTAGCGTTAGGAGGAGGTTTTTCGGGAAAATTTCGAGAAAAATTTTATTTTTCCCCTTTACGAGCCGCGTTGTTGGGTTATAATGCAAGTGTCGATTAAAGAAACGACGTTTTTTGATCGCGGGATGGAGCAGCTGGTAGCTCGCGAGGCTCATAACCTTGAGGTCGTAGGTTCAAGTCCTACTCCCGCAACTGAAAAGCCGTCGAGAAATCGACGGTTTTTTTATTTCTTGCCGGTTTTCTCCCGAATTTTGTTGTTATCGGCGACTATCGCGTTTTCCAACTAAGGCTCGGCTTGTTTTGGGCTTTATTTAGCAACGCCGACTTTATAAAGATCGCGCGGCGTATTGTTTTCTCTCAAGACGATTTTCCGCGTTAGATTTTCGTTTTAAGTCAAGAAATAGCAAGAGAATAAAAAATCCGACCAAACGAGCGGCGTTAAGAATCGGCGGCGACCGTTTCCGCGACGTCGTCGATTTTGACGTCGACCGGGGCCGTCGTCCAAGACGCGCCGCCGCACTGCTCCAGAAGCCGCCGAATTTGCAAGCTGGCTTCGTCGCTCGATTCCGAGACGACGTAGAGTTCCGCCGCGTCGTGCAAGTCGCCGTCGTCGTCGCGCTTCGAAACGCGAACGCGGTAGAGGTTGAACGTCGTCAAGTCCTTCAAGACAACCGGCTTCCGCTCTTTTTTGCGGCGAAAAAAGCCAAAAATCTTCATCGGCTTTTCTTCAATAAAATAAAAATTTGGTCGGCGCGGTCGAGGTCGAAAAAAACGTCGGCGATCTCCATCGTCGTCCCCGCTCGATTGCGTTTGCCGTCGACGACAACGGCGTTAACGCCGACGTTTTGCGGCATATCGCGCGATTTTTCAAGCAGTTCGGCAAGCGTCATCTTGTTTTCTCCTCACAGCGCGGGAACGTCCGCCGGGCGTTCGCCGTCCGGCAAAAAATTCGCGAAAATGTGCGCGTTCAGTTCGCGAAAACCAAGCGCGTCGAGCCAACGCAAACGTTCGAGCTTTTTCGGCGCAAGCGTCGGCGGTAAAACGATATAAACGTCGCCGTCGGCAAATTCGCGGCGCTCCCAACGTTCGCGATCTTCCATAGCGTTAACAAGGTCGAAAACGCGACGCAAAAATGTAATACTTCTCATCGGTTAACCTCGAAAGATTCAATAAACAACGCCCGGCGGGTCGTTGCTCGGTTCAATTTTGGGGCCGATATATTCGATTTCAAACGGCGGGTTTTGTTCCGTAAGCCAAACAACAAAATCAAACTCCCCGTCAGCAATAACACAATGCGGCGCCCAACCTTGGGGAAGCGGGTTTTCCTTACGAAACGTCCGCCAATATTCAAAGACCTCGCTAAAAAATTCAAGGCTTGAAAATTCACAAAGGCGGATATCAAACGCCCCAGAACCTGTCAAACTTTTTCGCCAAACAATAAATTCAGAAGCGCGCGAAAATTTGAAAATTTTAGGGCTTGAAGATTTTGCAAACGTCGTCATAATACTCGGGACTCTCTAATATAAGTTTCGCAGGGTTGCCGTGTAAGTATTCCAACCATTTAGACACGAGTTCTGTTTCCCCCGATTGATAAAATTTTAGTACATAATAATCGGGGGTTTTTACCCCAGGTGCAGGCAAAAAACAAAGTTCATCGGCACGAAGAGCTTTATTTTCAACGACGCTGGCAAGGCGAATAAGTTTTGTTCGCGCCCCGTTGTGGGTTGTGTATTTTTTTAAAAGCTCTTGCGCGGCTTGGCGCGTTTTGCTTTCTTTGTCGCCGTCTTCGCGTCCCAACCATTCTTCGAGCGCGTGCCCGATTTCGTGCGCCACCGACCCGGCAACCGAAACCGGCGAATCGGGCAACGTTACCAAGCCGCCGTAATAAGAACCGCGTTTTTCCAAATTCGGCGAAAAACGCAAACGGTCTTTTGAGCCGAAGACGTTTTTCGCGTCGACTCCTAAATTATCCAACACGCGCGCCGTAAAGTCAAGCCCCTGCGAGGCGTTGTCGCGGAATTTTGCGCCGTATTTTTCGCCAATATCCCAAAAAGCGCCGCCCGCGCGGTTGCGTAAAAACTGCCTGTTCGCCGAATTTTCGGGAACGTCGAAACCAAGGAGTCGCCGCGCGACGTCGTTTTTGCGCGACAAGAGCGCGGCGCGGGCGTCGTCTTGATCAGCTTCAAGGATGAAGCGCCCAAAAGGCGAATTGTCGGCGCGTTCTTCTTTGATCGCTTTTTCGATTTTCTGAAAAAGCGCGTCGAACGGCGCGAACGCTTTTTTGAACTCGGACGACGACGCAAGCCCCAAAGTTGGCGCGTTTTCCAAAAGTTCGCGGTATTCGTTTGACTCAAACGCGGCAAACAGCTTTGAAAGCGTTCGGGAACGTCGGGCGCGTTGCGTTCCGCGCTTGCGTCGCTTTGCGTTTTCTTCGCGTCGTCGGCGTAGCGTCTCAGAATCGCGGCGGCTTCTTTCGGCGTTCCGGCGATCTTTTGCGCGGCGTAGGCGTTTAAGTCGACTTTTTGTTCGGTTTTAAGGTCGATCCAGTCACGGGAATCGTCCCACGCTTCGACGAGTTCGCGCGCCTTCAAAAACGTTTCGCGGCCCAAAATCAGAGCCGCCGCGTCGTCGCCGCCGACTTCCG
>JAFTUJ010000549.1 GCA_017466305.1 Thermoguttaceae bacterium | reverse complement strand
GTTTTCATTGGCTCCGCTCCTTAAATTTACAAAGCGCCAACCTTAACAAAATCGGCGCGATCGATTTAATCTCAACGTTTAAAGACACGTCGTTACTTCTTGCGACAAACGTAAACGCGAATGAACGCCGCGTCGTCGATTTTTTGCTCGACCGTTAACCCGACTCGCTCAAACGCCGCTTCGAGAAACCAGTCGAAAGAGCTGTATTCGCGAGCGATATGCGCGTTCGCTTCGCCGCCGGCGCTACTTTCCATCGCGTCGAGAACGGCTTGCGTTCCCTCGCGCCAAGTCTCGACGGGAAAATGAAATACGACGTCAGAAAGATAGAAAACGCCGCCCGGTTTCAGCGCGTCGGCGATTCGCTTTAACGCGACGACCTTCCAAAAATCCGGCAAGTGGTGCAACGCCAACGACGAAACGACCGCGTCCACCGGCTCCGGCAGCGTCGGAAACGTCAGAAAACCGGCCGCGAACGTCTCGATATTCTCGATTTTTTGCTCCGTTATCTTTTGTCGCAACAGTCCGAGCATCGGCGCGGAAACGTCGGCGGCGTAAACCTTTGCGCAATACCGCGACGCCGGAATCGCAAACGCGCCGGTTCCGCATCCCAAATCCAAAACGACGTCGGAGCGCTTCAAGTCGGCGCGTTCGCGAATGCGTTCAAACTCCGCCTCGAAGTCGCGAAACTTCAAATGCCGCGACTCGTATTTCTTTGCGACGTCGATATTTGCATAATCGACGCCCGCGTGTTGAAACTCGTCGTACAACCAACTCGGCGCGTCCTCGATTCGTTCGTTCATCGTCGTTCCCTTCCTTTCCTAAAACCTTCTTCCGAGATAATTTGGCGTTTCTCTTAAATCCCCGCGCTACCGGAGGAGCGCAACCACTTTTATTTCAAGACTTATCTTCATTTCGCTTTGTTTTGTCGTTATTTTGGTTTCGTTCTTCCAGCCAAACGACAATGCGTCGCAAGCCTGTCGCTCCCCAAATCGCGCCGATCAACGTCGTTTGAACGATGAACGCCGCGCCGAAAAGAAATTCGCAACTTGTTCCGTTTAAAGACTTTAAAATCGTCGACGTCGGAAAACCGGCAAGTCGCGCCTTTTCCCAAACGCTCAACGCGGCGCCGTCGATTTCGTCAAACGCCGGATTACTCGACGCCCAAAGATAAGCGCAAATCGCAAGTCCAAGGAACGCGCCGACTTCCGCGCCAAACAACGTCGGTCGGCGACGCGGATAATCGGCGCCTAATCGCAACGCCGCGCGAGCGCAAACCGTTGCGGCAAGGACGGTTCCAATCGCAAAGAACAAGAAAATCTCCCCGTCCGGACGGCTCCAAATCGAATCGAACATTTTCCTCCCTTTCCAACGGTTACTCGCATATTTTCTCAGCGCGCAAACGCTTTAAAATCAAGACTTTAAGGCAATTCCGTTATCCCAAGCGATTTTTCGGCGCGTCCAACTTGACGAGTCCCAAACCGGGCCGGTCGTTCAGCAACAATTTCCCGTCGGCGGCAAGTCCAACGCCGTCGAACAAGTCGTTGCCAATTAAGAAGTTGCCGTCGAGATCGGCCCAGTCGACCGCAGGCGAAAGTTGCGCGGCGGCGGAAATCGCGCACGACGTTTCCGTCATACAGCCGACCATCACCTTCATATCGAGCGCTCGCGCTAAGTTCAGCATTTTCCAGGCTTCGCGCATTCCGGAACACTTCATCAACTTGATGTTAATTCCGCTGAAGACGCCCTTCATTCTTGCGACGTCGGTTAACCGTTGAAGCGACTCGTCGGCCATAATCGGGAGCGGGCTACGCTCTGTAATCCACGCGATTTCGTCCCAACGCGTCTTTTTCATCGGTTGCTCGACGAGAACGACGCCCTTTTCGCTCAGCCACTCGACCATTTCCAGCGCGTAAACCTTGTCGTTCCAACCTTGATTGGCGTCGACGCAAATCGGTTTGTCCGAAACGGCGCGCACCGATTCGATCATTTCGCGGTCGCTTTTTTCGTCGCGACCGAGTTTCACCTTCAACACGGCGAAACGCTCCGCTTCCAACGTCTTTTCTCGCACGACTTCCGGCTTGTCGATACCGATCGTGTACATCGTCGGCGGCGTTTTTTCTTTATCGAGTCCCCAGATACGCCACCAAGGTTGACCGATCAGTTTCCCGACCAAGTCGTGCAAGGCGATATCGACGGAAGCCTTTGCCGCGCAATTGTTTTCGCAAATCGCGTCGACATACGACAAGACGTCCTCCAATTCGAACGGACTCTTAAACTGCGACAAGTCGACGCGCTCCAAAAACGCCAACACGGACGCGGTCGATTCGCTCAAATAAGGCGGCATTGCGGCTTCGCCGTACCCGACGACGCCGTCGAGTTCAATCTCGACTTGCACCCCTTGCGTCGTTTTGCGCGTCGAACCGGCGACGCCGAACGCGTGTCGCAACTCCAGCAAATACGGACGAAACGAAAGTCGCATCTTACCGAGTTTATTCGATTTACCGTCGCCTGTTGTTGTTTCTTCGATCGCCGCTTTCGCGTTGGCAAGGCCGGCAACGCTTCCGAGCGCCGCGCCGGCGATTCCGGTTAAAAATCGTCGTCGAGTCGTCATTTTTCTCTCCTTAAATATCGTCGATAAGTTGTATAATAAAAGACGTTCGAAACCGCGAAAACTTAAACAAATAGTCCGCGACGTCAAACGGTTTAAGGTTCGCCGCGACGCCCAAACCGGCTTTCGCTCGTTCTCATCTCTTGCGATAAAACGGGTTGTCGCCGATCCATTGAAAATACT
>JAFTUJ010000548.1 GCA_017466305.1 Thermoguttaceae bacterium | reverse complement strand
GTCGAAAAAACGGGAACCGGCGAACGACCGAACGTCGGAAAAACGGGAACCGGCGAACGACCGAACGTCGAAAAAACGGGAACCGGCGAACGACCGAACGTCGGAAAAACGGGAACCGGCGAACGACCAAACGTCGGAAAAACGGGAACCGGCGAACGACCGAACGTCGGAAAAACGGGAACCGGCGAACGACCGAACGTCGAAAAAACGGAAATAAAGGGAAAAATGCGATTTTAGAAAAATTTCTAACATTTGCGGGAAATTTTTCCGATTATTTTATTTCAACGCGGGGCGTCGCGGCGGTCGTCCCCCTTTTCGAAACGTCGAAGCGGCGCTATAATACGAAACCGCCCTTCGGTTCGCGTCGTTTTAAGCGTCGGACGGTTCCCGACGCCGCCGGGGCGCGCAAGTTTGGAAAAGAAAAACGAACGACCGAAAATAAAATAAACGGACACGAAAAAGAATTAACGACGCGCAGCGTTATTAGCGAGGTAAGAATCAATGAACGATTTTCGCTCCGAAGAAACGAGATGGGACGACGAACCGTCCGCCGAAGCGCGTTCGAACGCTCCGTTTGGGGCGGATTACGAGCGTCGCGACTTGGCCGCCGATTTTCGCGACGGTTCCGTTTCCGAAATTTTGAGCGTCGGCGACGCGTTCGATTACTCCGACGACGACGCGCTTTACGACGAGTTTGACGACGAATTCGATTCGGACGACTTCGACGACGATTTCGACGAAGACTTTGAAGTCCTGCCGGACGACGAGTTTAACGAAGCGATCGACGACGAGGATTATCCGGAGGAAGAGGAAGAAAGCGGCGACGACGCGGACGCCGCCGAGTTTGTGTCGGACGATTTCGACGACTTCAACGCCGACGAAGACGTCTTCGACGAAGACTCCGACGACGATCTTTAATCGTCGGTTAAACGAACGAGAAACGTAAAACCGCCGCTCCCGAACCGAAACGAAAAGGTTTGCGAGCGGCGGTTTTTTTGTCGGTTGAAGGGGCGCAAAGTTTGTTCCGCTTCGCTAAGACGCCGAAAAACGCCGCGACGAACTTTTAGGCGTCTTGAACTTCCGCAAGCCGCTTGACGAAAGAACGTCGTCGACGTTTCGCGTTTTAAAGGCGGCGAACGCGTCGATCAAAGCGCCGCGACGCGCCTTACGGGCTATTTCAAGTTTGACGAGGAAACGACTTGCTTGCCGGAAGGCGCCGGGGAATCGACCGGAGCGCGGAGGGCGCGAGCGACGTTGCGAACTTGCGGATCGGACGACTTTTGAAGCGCGTCGGCGACGTCGCGGCGGAAGTTCGAACCGAAGTCGCGCGGGTAGGGAATCGCCTTGTCGACGACGGCTCCGAGTTTAAAAAATTGTTCGGCAAGGAGGCGTGGCGTCGGCGCGTCGAATTTCGTTCGCGCCGCGTCGAGGATTTCGGCGACGATCGCTTTTTTTTCCGCGAAGTATTTCGCTTCCTCAAGGCGTTTTCGGAGAACGACAAGTTCGAGGAGACGAACGCGGTCGACGTCGACCGGTTTTTTCGCTTTTTCGGCGGCGAGAAGTTCGCGGATTTCGGCGAAATTAGAGCAATCGACGTAAATAAAGAAACGCCAAAACCGGTCTTCCGGCGACGCGTCTTCGCATTCGGACCAACGGGCGTTGACTTCGCGGCGCGCTTTTAATATGCGAACGCGAAGGACGCCGTGTTCCGGCCCGTTCACGCTCCGGAGGTATTCATAGAGTTCCGGCGCCGTTAGTCGATCGAGGCGTTCTTGGTAAAACGCGGCGCTTTGGCCCGACGGGATTTCGAAGAGGCTTTCGTCGAACGGCGCGAGCGTCGCTTTCGCCGTCGCGGCGACTTGCGGCGTCGGTTCGTCGGCGAACGCGGGCGGGGCGGCAAGCGCGGACGCGGTCGCAAGAGAAAAAACGAGTTTGCGGAACTTAAACGGCATTTTCGGCTCCTTAACGTCGAAGAGCAAGAAGGGCGAAAATCGCGGCCCGACAACCGGACGCGGTTTCGTTTTTACGCGCCGATTATATCGCGATCTTTACGCGACGTCAAGTTAAAACGTTTTTTTTTCAAAGTTTTATAAACGGGGGATTGGGCGAAGCGTCCCGAGCGCGCCGAAAGTAAAAACGCCGCCTCCGAAACAAAACGTTCGAAGACGGCGTCGCGTTAAGTTAAGCGTCGAAACGACTTGCTCGACTTCCGGAAACTTACTTAACTTCCGGGAATTGTTCGCCGAGGAGGCGTTCGAGTTCGGCTCCGCGCGCTTTCGTGCTGAGGACTTTGCCGTCTTTGCCAACGAGAACCATCGTCGGAATCGCGTTGACGCCGTAATATTCGCTGATGATAACGTAATCTTTTTCGGCGTCTTGCGTCAGTTTGCGCGACGCGGTTTTCCAAGGCAACTTGCGGTCTTCTTCGAACTTGTGAAGGCGTTCGAGGTCGTCGTCGATGCTGTACCCGAGGATTTCGAACCCGGCGGCGTTGTATTTTTCGTACATTTTCGTCATGTTCGGGATTTCGCCGATGCACGGACCGCACCAGGTCGCCCAAAAGTCGACCAAAACGACCTTGCCGCGATAAGATTTCCAGTCGATTTCGGTTCCGTCGAGGTAGAGCCCTTCGACTTTCATTTCGTTCCCGACGAGGTCGGCGAAACGGATTTTCCCTTCGAAGCGCGTCGCGATCCGTTTGCGGCTTTCGTCGTCGGACGCGGCGAACGCGGCGCAGAGGTCTTTCAACATCGGAACGCCGATCGCCGGTTTCGAACGGGCGAGGTCTTCGAGAATCGACGGCGTTCGGGACGCCCAGTAATCGTCGGTTTTCGCTTTTTCGATCAACTCGGTTCCGAGCTTTTTAATCGCGGCTTCGTCGTTCGCTTCGACCGCTTTGTCGACGGAAACGCTCGCGACTTGGAATTTCAAGAGGTCGACGCGGCTTTGGTCGACTGGGTCTTTCGCTTCTTCGGCGGCGAGAAGCGCGTTCAAGCCGTCGAGATCGCCGACGTAACCGAGCCCGGCGACGTATTGACGGAAGTAACCGGTTCGGTCGGCGGCGTCGATATCCGGGAGTTCCGCAAGATATTTGTAACAGGTCATCGTCGCGACGTTCGCTTTGAGGTAAAGCGCGTTCATGTCGGTCGCGTCTTGGCGGAGCGCGTTGAACGCTTCGCGAATTTTGTTCATTTGTTCTTTGTAAAACGCTTCGTCCTTGCCGGCCGGAACGTCGAACGCGCTTTCGTCGACCGGAGCCTTTTCGGCTTGCGCGGCTTCGTCTTGAGCGAAAACGGAAGCGACCGGGGAAACGGAGAACGAAGCCGCGCCGAACAGGGCCGACGTCGCGGCGACGCTAAGGAGCAAACGAGAAAAACGCATCGGGGCACTTTCTAAAGTAAAAGGGCGAAGCGGCGAACGTCGCGAACGCGGCGTCGCTTTTTCGGAAAGGAAAATTTCGACAACGCCGACGAAAAGCGCGACCCAAGCCGCCGTCCGCGTCGACGTTGCCGTTAAGTATAACGACGCGAACGGCGAAAATCAATTAGGCGCGACAAATTTTTCGCGTTTTTTCAATATTTTCGCCGAAATTTTTTCTCGCCGCCTTTCCGAAGCGTTAAACGACGCGGTTTGCGTAAACCGCGTCGAGTTTGCCGGTTGGCGTCGCCGGAACGAACGCGGGGCCAAGGCCGGTTGGCGTCGCCGGAACGAACGCGGGGCCAAGGCCGGTTGGCTCCGCCGGAACGAACGCGGGGCGACGTTTAGCGTTTGTCGTCGAACAGCTTCCGGGCGTTCGGGTAGAGCGTTTCCAACGCTTCTTGGAGCGTCGGCGCGTTCGGCGAATATTTTACGTTCGGACGCGGCGAGACCGCGACGACGCGACCGTCGGCGTCGAAAAGAATCCAAGCGCGCTCGGCGAAGGACGAAAAGCCGAGTCGAACCGCCCAATCGGCGTCGCCTTCGCGCCCTTCGAGCGGCCCGACGACGGGGCTCTTCCGGTCGACGTAAATCGCTCGATAATATTCCGGCTGTTGCGGGCGAGTCGCTTCGTAATGGCGGCGCGCGTCTTCGAAACTTGCGGCGCCGTATCGGATAACTTGCAGGCCCGCGTCGACGCAATCGTTGAAGAACGCTTCGCTTTCAAACGCCGGACTGTTTCGCCAAGGGAACTCGCGTCCCGGTTGGTCGCGGAAAATTTCGACCAAAACCGGCGCGCCGCGATAAGCCGCCCAGTCGAGCGGTTTGCCGTCGGCGATAAAGCGACCTTCGACCGTCGGCGTCGAGCCGATAATTTCCGCGTCGCGAACGGCCGCCGCCATCTCGGCGCAAAGCGCGCGGTCGGTTTCATTTGCGGAGTTCCGCAACCGCGCGAGAACGTCTTTGCGAAGTTGCGTCGCGAACTTAACGTCGATTTGGTCGGCGAAGTCGCGGATGAAGACGCAAACGGTCGACCCCCAAGTTCGGCGGAACGACCAAGGGAGCGGGCCGTCGTCGACGAGTTCGAGCGCGTCGGCGGCGAAACGCTCCAATTCGGCGCGGTCTTCCTCCGAAAGCGGCGTCGTTTCTTGTTCGCCTATCGGCTTTAAAAAGACTCCGTAACGCGCGTGGAACAAGCGTTCGCGGAGATAAGGAACGCGGGCGGCGTCGGCGGGATGTTCCGCTTTTCGCTTCGTTTCTTCTTCGAGAAGCGCGGTCAAGCGTTCGACTCGGGCGCGTCGATCGTTGGGACCGTTGAGAACGTCGGCGCTAACGCTCCCGACGTAGATTTGGAACGCTTCGAAACGTTCGATCGGGTCGAGCTCTTCCGCGAAGGCGAGTTTTTCGGCGAGGAACGGTCCGACGAGAAGGGTATAAACGTTGATTTGAATTCCTCTCGGGGAAACGAGCGAGCGCAACTCTTGCCAACGCTCGCGATAAAACGCGACGTCTTCCTCAGCCGGACGTTCTTGGGCGCGAAGTCGCGCAAGAATTTCGCCTAAACTTTCCAACGATTCGATCGAATCGAGGTTTGCGTCGGCGAGAAGATCGTCGATAAAAGCGACGAGACGCGGGCAGTCGGCGAGCTTTTCGACGCGGGCGTCGGCGCGTTCGATTTCATTGTGCAACGCGAGAACGCGGGCCAACGGGAACGGCTCCCGCGTTTCTTCGAGCGCCAAGCGTTCGACGCAAAAGTCGCGCCAATTTTGGCGAGCGACTTCGTCGGAAGCGTCGCCGTAGAGGAGGTAAGATTCGCGCAAATACTCGTCAAAGTAACGGTCGCGGATTTGCGGTTCGAGGTCCGGCGCGTCGAACAAACGTTCGTAAAGGTCGCGAGCGACGACGTAAATCCTGTTTTCGAGCGAGTTCGGTTCCGCGCGCCGCCATTGGGGCAAGCCTTTTTCGTCGCTGTATTTGACGAGATTGTAACAGGCCGCTTCGAAGGAGACGACGCCCGCGCAGGCGTTTTGGAGTTCTTGCAAGCGTTCGCGGTAGAACGCGCCGCTTTCTCCTTCCGGAACGTCGAGAAGCGAGAGAATCGAGCCGATTTGCGCGTCGCGCCGCTTGTCTTCGTAGGCGCGCGGACTGGTTTCGTCGGCGACCGCGACGTTCGAAAACGACGGCGGAGCGAGCGTCGCGTCGCTAACGAGGGCGGAGTCAAGCGCGGCGACGGCGGCGATTCCAACGAATGTCGAAAGTTGCAAGCGCTTGAAAAGACAAAGTTTGTGTTGCATTGTTTGCCTCTTGGTTAAAATGAGGAAGGGGTGAAATAAAACGGTTGAGGGCGAAACGCTTCCGCTTCCGTGTTGACGCGACGTCGTTTGAAGCGAGGCGACGCGACGTCGTTTGGAATATGTTGACGCGGCGTCGTTTGGAACGTGTCGACGCGGCGTCGTTTGGAACGTGTCGACGCGGC
>JAFTUJ010000547.1 GCA_017466305.1 Thermoguttaceae bacterium | reverse complement strand
CGCCGCGCCCGTTCGAGTCGTCGAGGCGACCGTCCGCGTCCCGGCCGGCTCTCCGCAAGGCGCCTTCATGGGCCCGAACAAAGAACAACTCGGCGAAATCGTCTTCGCCGTCGGCGAAACGCCCGAAACGACGCAAGAAATCGTCCTTCCGGTGCGCTTCGCGGTCGGTCCGTAAAACGAAACGAGCGACGCCCCCCTTTTTAAAGGTCGCGTTTGCGGTAAAATGAAAAAACGTTGGGTCGCGGACGCGTCGACGCCCCGCCCAACCCGTTCCTCGACGCGGCGACGCTCGAACAAGCGACGCGGCGAAAACGTTCCTTCCGACAAAAGCGAACGTTTTCAAGCGCCGAAAATCAAACAATAATCCAAAAGAATCCCGAACGCGCGCCTTTCGACGCCGTTCCCGTTTTTTCAACTTTGAGTCGACGACGCGTTTCCCGCGCCGTCAAGTCGGTTAAACGTTAAAGATGCAAAACAACGAGCAAAATCTCAACGCCGAACAAGCCGCGTCCGCGGTCGAACCCGTCCAACAAGCCCAACAAACCGCCGACGCCGCCGCGCCGTCCCCGCTCGCCACTTACGAAGCGATGAACGCGGACGCCCCGGTCGTCGACGCGAGCGTTATCGAAGAGCGCGTTAAACGCGCCGCCGCGAACGCCGGCGAAGGCGCGCCGCGTCGTTCCTCGCCCCTCGGCGCGATTCGCGACGAAAACAAACGCCGCCGCGAAGGCGAAAATCGCGACGGTAAAGACGGCAAAAAAGACGACAAACGTCGCGACCGCCGCGAACGTCCGACCGCCGCGCCGCGCGGCCCGCTTTCGTCCGTCCCGACGCCGAATCGTCGCGCTCGTCTTTCGGACGATCTCGAAGACGAATTCAACGCGCTCTTGAGCGGCGAATCGCTCGACTCGCTGATGAAAAACGACAAAGCGAACGTCGGCGCCGAAGCGCTCGAAGAAGGGACGAAAGTCCGTTGCCGCGTCGAAGCCGTCCAACGCGATTCCGTTTTCGGCGACGTCGGCGGGCGCGAACACGGCCTTATCCCGCTGAAACAATTCCCGGAAGACGCGCAACCGACGGTCGGTCAAGAGTTCGACGCGGTCGTTTCCCGCTTCAACGCCGACGACGGCGTTTACGAAGTGTCGCTTCCGTTGGCCGCGGCGGAAGTCGGCGACTGGCTCAGCCTCACCGTCGGCGCGATCGTCGAAGCGCGCGTTACCGGCGCCAACAAAGGCGGGCTCGAATGCGAAGTCGGGCGACTCCGCGGTTTCATGCCGAACGGTCAAATCGCGCCGTTCTTCGTCGAAAACGCCGAGCAATTCGTCGGCGAACGTTGGAAGTGCGTCGTTACCGAAGTCAATCCGGATCGCCGCAACCTGGTGATCAGCCGCCGCGTCCTGATGGAACGCGAACGCGAAGAAATGCGCGAAAAGACGATGGCGGAGCTCGAAGTCGGGCAAACGCGCGACGGTCTCGTCCGCAAAATTATCGCCGTCGGCGCGTTCGTCGACCTCGGCGGCGTCGACGGTTTCCTCCCCGTCTCCGAAATGAGCTGGGGCCGCGTCTCCGACCCGTCCGAAGTCGTCAAAGAAGGCGAACGAATCAACGTTATCGTTACAAAAATCGACCTCGATCGGAACCGCATTTCCCTCTCGTACAAAGACGCGGGGAGCGATCCTTGGAAGAAGATCGACGAAACGTTCGTCGAAGGCGACAAAGTTCGCGGGCGCGTTACGAACCTGATGGCGTTCGGCGCGTTCGTCGAGTTGGCGCCGGGCGTCGAAGGGCTCGTTCACATCAGCGAAATTTGCTATAAGCGCATCGCGCAAGTTTCGGACGCGCTCCAAGTCGGCGATTTCGTCGACGTTCAAATCCTCTCGATCGACCGCGAAAAGCGCAAGATTTCCTTGTCGATCAAGCGTTTGACCCCGGATCCGCGCGAAGAAGCGAAACGTCAACGCGACGCCGAAAGCGCCGCCGCGGAAGCCGCCGCCGACGCGAAAGCGGAAGCGGAAGCCGCCGCCGTTCGCGAACGCATCAAGAAAAACCGTCCGAAGGGCCCGCTCAAGGGCGGTCTTTCGAACGCCGGCGACAACCCGTTCGGTTTGCACTTCTAATCGAAACGGCGACGCGCCCCGTTTAATCTCCGGTTTCGAGCGGACGGCGACGGCGCCCCGTTCGAGCTTTCCCTTCGAATCGGAGATTGACTCGCCAGTTTAATCTCCGGTTTCGAGCGGACGGCGACGGCGCTCCGTTCGAGCTTTCCCTTCGAATCGGAGATTGACTCGCTAGTTTAATCTCCGGTTGCAAGCGACGACGCGACGCAAAGAGCGTTCCCCTTTATTTCTTTTGCGCGTCTTGCCCAATTTAACGCGAAATCGCCCGGTTCGCGCCGACGGTTTCGCGTTTTTTCGTTGTTGAGACGCGACGCCGACGTTTCCCTCGCCGCCGCGTCCGCAAAACTCCCCTATTTCCTCCGTTTTAACGCGTCATGCCGCTCGTTTCCGCTTCCGATTCGCCCGACTCGTTCGCTTCGTCGTCCCGTTCGCCGGTTTATCTCGAACCGGAGGCGCTCGAACGCGCTTGCCAAATGGAGCGTTTGCGTCGTTCCGGGCCCGGCGGGCAAAACCGCAACAAAGTCGAAACGGCGGTTCGCTTCCGGCATCCGGCGACCGGGCTCGTCGGCGAAGCGACCGAGCGGCGGTATCAAGGCGAAAACCGCAAAATCGCGCTCGAACGGCTCCGAATCGAAATCGCGTTGACCGTTCGAACCCCGGCGCCGCCGAGTTTGCGCCCCTCCGTCGACGTTAATTTAGGCGCTTTAGATAATTTACCGTCGAAAAAAAACGCCGCGGCCGCCGACGCCCGCGCTTCGCTCCGTTGGTTCGAGCGGTTGCAAGGCGGGAAAATCCGCGTCGCGCCGTCGAGTTTCGATTACGCGATTCTTGTTTCGGAATTCTTCGACGTTTTCGAAGCGAACGGCGAAAACTTGCCGGCGACCGCCGCCGCGCTCGAAACGACGGCGAGCCAAATCGTTCGTTTTCTCGCCGCCGTTCCGAAATGTCTCGAAGAACTCAACCGCCGTCGAGCGCGTTTGGGGCTCTCGCGGCTCAAACCTTAACGCGTCCTTGCGCCGCGTCGCGCGTCGTCCTTTTTTGCGCGTTTTATCTATTTTAACATCAAAAGTTCGTTTGTCGCCGCGTCGACGTCGGAAATCGCGAAAGAAACGGAAAACGGGCTTGAAATTTTCGCGCCGTCTCGTTAAAATGAAGGAAGCGCGGTCGTTTCGACGTTTCCGCGTTTCGCGTTTTCTCCTTTTTCGCCGAGTTCGCGTCGCCGACGCGGCGGCTTTCGTCCCTTAACCAACGCAACGCAAGGAAAGAATAATGGCGATCCGAGTTATCTGCTCCGGGTGCATGACGTCGTTCGAAGTCGGCGATCAGTTCGCAGGTCAGAAGGGCCCCTGTCCCAAGTGCGGACATATCATCGAGATTCCGAAGGTTCAAGTCGTCGTTCACGCGCCGGACGAAGTCGTTCAAGACGGCAAAACGACGCGCGTCGGCAAAGAAACGCGTCCGATCGAGCAAAAGCGGTTCGAGTTTTCGACGCAAGGCCTTCTCCTTAGCTTGCTCGGGATTCTGCTCGTTTTCGGCGCGGCGTTCGGCGTCGGGCTCGTTAAGTCGGCGGTTTTGAGCGGAATCGTCGGCGCGGTCGCGGTTTTCGGAATCGCCTTCCCGATCGCGCGTTTCGGATATATGCTGATTCGCGACGCCGACGACCTCGAAAAGCTCGACGGAAGCGAGTTGACGCAAAAATCGCTCTTTACCGCGCTCGTTTTCGGCGGTTCTTGGATCGTTTTCGAACTGTTCGTCGCGTTTTTAGGAAGTCAAGGTTTGACGGCGGCGCTGTTGTTGATTCCGGTCGCGGTCGTCGGTTCGTTCGGCGCGTTGATTTTCTTCGACTGCAATTTCGGCAAAGCGCTCCTCGTTTACGCGGTTTTCGCCGCTTGCGCGATT
>JAFTUJ010000546.1 GCA_017466305.1 Thermoguttaceae bacterium | reverse complement strand
TTATTTTAGCGCCCTTCTTGGATCCGTTGCGCTAAAAATTTGTCGAGTTCGGGAATTTTATCGATTTTTTTTTGCGTCGCTTCCACGTCGTACTGCAAACGGCGATACTCAATTTTATTATTGGCGCCGTTTTTTTCATAATGAACGATAACGTAACAGGAGGCCGGGTTATGGTCGCGCGGTTGGCCGACCGAGCCGACGTTCACCAAAAGCTTGCGCTCGTCCAAAGGAAAAACGCCGCCGTCGAGCTCCGCCGCCGAAAAATAAGAGTACGCCCCGCCCCCTTCGTCGACAAAGACGCCCGGCACGTGCGTGTGTCCTTGGAAGCAGTATTGCGGCGTCAAAGCAAACAGCTTCTCCATTTTATCGCGATCGTCGACGTCGTCGCTAAAAATATACTCGTTGAGCGGATTGCGCGGCGACCCGTGAACGAAAAGGAATTGATCCTTTTTATAAATACGCGGAATTTCGCCCAAAAAGTCCCAACGCTCCATCGCTCGCGCCGACGTCGAACGCTCCAGTTGTTCGCGCGTCCAAAAAACGGCCGCTTCGGCGATCTGATTGAAGCCCTCGGGATCGAAGAGCGTCGCTTGGTCGTGGTTCCCCAAGAGGCAAACCTCGACTTTTCCCTTTTTGCGCAAATCCATCATCAAATCGACGCATTCGAGCGGATTCGGACCGTATCCGACCAAGTCGCCCAGACAGACGATTTTATCGACGCCGCGCGCCTCGACGTCGGCCAAGACCGTTTTAAAGGCTTCGAGGTTGCTGTGTATATCGCTAATGACGGCCAGTTTCACCGGACCTCCCCTTTCTTTTGCGTTTTTTCCGGACGCGCCGTCCGCGTGGAACGCCGGTCGCCCAATATGACGCTCTCTATTATCGCGACGAATCGCAAGACGTCGAGCCCCCCGCCCCGAATCGTCGACGTTTTTTTTGCGTTCGAACCGTCGGGCGGCGCCAATCCCAAGAAAAGAACGAGCGATCGACGCCGTTTCCGGAGCCGATCGTTCGCATTTTCTCGCTAAATTTCCTATGTTAACGTCGCGACGCGTCGCCGTCCGCCGCTTTTTTAGTCGACGTTTTTTGACTCGCCGTTTTCGCGTCCGCCGCTTCGCCGCCCTTTTCGACGACGCGAACCGGCTTGAAGAAGGACGCGCCCAACGGCGGAATCAAAATTTCGATCGACCAAGGCCGCCCGTCGCACGGCGCGTCGACGACCGGACGCAAACCGTTGCCGACGCCGCTTCCGCCGTAATACGGCGAGTCGCTGCAGAAGATTTCTTGGTAGTCGACGCGCTTCGGAACGCCGATCGACGTGCGACGCGGCACCGGCGTAAAGTTCGCCGCGACAATAATATGGTCGTCCCAATCCTCGGCTTTGCGCATAAAGTCAAAAACGCTCTCCTCCCAACGACCGCAGCTAATCCACTCGAACCCGCGCCCGTCGAAATCGAGGTCGTGCAACGCTTTTTCTTCGCGGTACAAACGGTTCAAGTCGGCAACGCAACGCTGCAGACCGCCGTGCGTGTCGTCGTATTGCAAGAGGTTCCAGTCGAGCCCGGCGTCGAAGTTCCACTCCTTCCACTGGCCGATTTCCGCGCCCATAAAGAGGAGCTTTTTCCCGGGATGCGCCCACATATAACTGTACAACAATCGAGCCAACGCGAACTTTTGCCAAAGGTCGCCCGGCGCGTTCCCGATCACCGTCCCCTTGCCGTGAACGACTTCGTCGTGCGAAATCGGCAAAACAAAGTTCTCGGAAAACGCGTACATCAGGCTGAACGTCATTTGGTCGTGATGGTACTTGCGGCAAATCGGGTCTTGCTTGCAGTAGCGGAGCGTGTCGTTCATCCAACCCATATTCCACTTCATCGAGAAGCCGAGCCCGCCGTCGCAGACCGGTTTGCAGACGCCCGGCCAAGCGGTCGACTCTTCCGCGATCGTCAGGACGCCCGGGAAACGCCCGTGCGCCTCGACGTTCATCTCTTGCAAGAACGCGATCGCTTCGAGGTTTTCGCGTCCGCCGCGTTCGTTCGGCACCCACTCGCCCTCCGGACGGCTGTAGTCGAGATAAAGCATCGAAGCGACCGCGTCGACCCGCAGCCCGTCGACGTGATACTTGTCGAGCCAAAAGAGCGCGTTCGAAATCAAGTAGTTGCGCACTTCGTTGCGACCGTAATTGAAGATGAGCGTCCCCCAGTCGCGGTGCTCGCCCTGACGCGGATCCTCGTGTTCGTAGAGCGCCTGCCCGTCGAAACGGCGCAACCCGTGCGCGTCCTTCGGGAAGTGCGCCGGCACCCAGTCGACGATGACGCCGATCCCGTTTTGGTGGCACTTGTCGACCAAATACATGAAGTCTTCCGGGCGCCCGTAACGGCTCGTTACGGAGTACATCCCGATCACCTGGTACCCCCAGCTGGCGGTCAGCGGGTGTTCCGACACCGGCAAAAACTCGACGTGCGTGTACCCGAGCTTTTTGACGTAATCGACGAGTTGGTCGGCCAGTTCGCGGTACGTCGGCAGACGCTCCGGGTCGGCGTCGGAGCGAATCCAACTTCCCAAGTGCACTTCGTAAATCGACGCGGGCTTGCGGAGCCAAGCGACGTCGTTTTGCGCGCGCTCGGTCATCCAGTCGCCGTCCTGCCATTCGTATTTGCTCAAATCGGCGACGACCGACGCGGTGCGCGGCGGGACTTCGGCGTAAAAACCGTAAGGGTCGGCGCGCTCCGTAACGCGACCGTCGCTCTCGACGCGGTACTTGTAAATCGCGCCTTCGCGGACGCCCGGGACGAACGTTTCCCAAAGCCCGGACGGATAGTGTTTCACCATCGGGTTTTTGTAACCGTCCCAATCGTTAAAGTCGCCGACGACCGCCACTCGCGACGCGTTCGGGGCCCAAACGAGGAAGTTGACGCCCTCGACGCCGTTCACCGTGCGGAAGTGCGCGCCGAGTTTCTCGTAACTTTCCCAATGCTTCCCTTCGCCGAGGAGGTAAAAGTCGTAATCGGAAAGAATCGTCGAGAACGTAATTTCCGGCGGCGACTTCGGGTCGAACGTCGCGGGGTCGACGGCGGGCTCGTCGGCGGCCGCGCCGGTTTCGTCGTTTTGAACGGCGGAAGCGTCCGGGTTCGCGCTCGGCGACGCGTCGGCGCGTTCGGCGGCGTTCGGGTTCGACGCGTCGGCGTTCGTTTCTTTCTTCGCGTTCAACCATCGCAGTTTTTTCGCCATCGCAAACCTTTCCTCTCTATTTACGTCTATGCTCGAAGAGCTTTTCGGCGGCTCGACGCGTCGACGACGCGACCCTCGCTCTCAGTATAAACTATATTTCCAACGTTTAAAGACGACGCCCTGCCTCGACGTTAAAATTTGTAAAATTTCCGCGCGCTCGTCCGGTTCGTTTTATCGTCCTTTCTTTAGTATACGTCGCCGCGACGAAAATCTCAACGAAAATCGCGAAAAAAAACGCCGATCCGACAAAATTTTCCCCCTCGAACGCCGGAAAGCGCCGTCGCGGTAAAATAGCGAAAAGAACCGCGTCGCGCAAAATTCGCTAAGGAAGAAGCGTCGCGTTAAAATAGGCAAGACGCGCAATAAGGCGAAAAATTAGCGAATAAGCGGATTTCGCAACGCTAAAGGGTCGCTTTTCTCGGCGACGCGCCCCCGCTCGGCTCTTGATTTTTAAGAAAAAATAGAAATAATAACGAAAAGAAAAGCCGACCGGGCCGTTTCGTCCGCGCCGCTTTCGCACGACAATCCGATTTTTGGAGACTTTTTCATGAAACGCATTTTCTTCGCTCTTATGTTCGCGGCGGCGACCGTTTCGTCCGTTTGCGCCCAAGACAAAAACCGCGAATTCCGCGGCGGCGACTTCCGCATGGGGATCGATTGGCCGGAACCGAAGGTCGTTACGCCGGGCGAAACCCCGAAAGACGCCCCGTCCGACGCGATCGTTCTCTTCGACGGAACCCAAGAATCGTTCGACGCGAAATGGACCGGCGGCAAATGGAACGTCGTCAACGGCGAACTCGTCTGCAAACCGGGTTCCGGCTCGATCACGACGAAAGACAAGTTCGGCAGCTGCCAACTTCACATCGAATTCGCCTGCCCGCCGGTCGACAATCCGAACGCCAAGGGCCAAGGTCGCGGCAACAGCGGTATCTTCCTGATGAACCACTACGAGCTGCAAGTGCTCGACTCGTACGAAAACCCGACCTACTTCGAAGGTCAATGCGGCGCGATTTACAAGCAATTCCCGCCGTACGTCAACCCGGTCAAAAAGCCGACCGAATGGCAAACCTACGACGTCATCTTCACGCGCCCGATTCTCCGCGTTGAAAAAGACGCCAACGGAAACGATTACGTCGCGGAAGTCATCCGCCCGGCTTACATCACCGCGATCCTGAACGGTTGCGTCGTCCAAAACCACTGGGAAATCAAGGGCGACACCTTCTTCCATCGCACGCCGCAATACCAACCGCACGGCGACCGCGAACCGATCCAACTCCAAGACCACAACAACACGACGAAGTTCCGCAACATCTGGATTCGCGAAATCCCGGACTCGAACGTCGTTCCGGTTCAAAACCACATGAACTACTACAACTAACGATTATCGTTTGATAAAACGTTAGTTTGAAGAACGCTCTCGGCTCGTCGGTCGAGGGCGTTTTTTTACGCTGTTTGCGCAAACCTCCTATTCTACGCCGTCTTCCCTTTCTTCGCGAACGCCGCAAACGCCGCGCTTTTCCCTGTCTACTTAACCGGAACGACGCGACCTAAAAAAAAGTCGAAAATTCAAAAAGCGTCGATTTTCGCTCAACTTTTTTTTCGCGTCGACCGCAAGCCGCTCCTTTTTTACCCATTTTAACGTTAAATTAGGCGTTTTAGGTAAAAAGCGCGTTAAAATTTGCGTTTTTCTTGCGCTCCTTTAGGAAATCTCGCAAAAAAAGCGAAAAAAAGTCGGGATTTTTTTCAAGGTTCCGGTCGCGCGGACGATAACGATATTAACGAAAGAGCAAAAATTAAAAAATTTGCGGTTTACACTTGTCAAAAATTTTATTATTGTATGCCCAATCGTTGAAAAATCTTGCCCCGCCTCGAGCGGCGCAAGGAAACCGCGCTCCTTATTTCGGAGCGAATCAACCGGGCTCGCGCCCCTTTTCTTATCGGAAAACTAGTCGTTTATACGGACAGGGACAATCCAATGAATCGACGTTTTAACCTCAAACGCTTCCTCGCTTGCGCGCTGGTCGGCGCCGCGCTGACAGGATGTCAGCCGCAGCAGCCGCGTTACATCGCTCCTCGCGGGGACGCCCAAAGCCAATACATCGACGAGCAGACGCGAATCGAGTATCCGAACGAATGCGTTCCGTCGCTCGACGACGTAACGAACGCGCTCGAGCCGCTGACGCTCGACAATCCCGATCCGAAAGAAGAGTGGCTCCTGACGCTCGACGAAGTGCGCCAAATGGCGTTGGAAAACAGCAAGGTTCTCCGCCAACTTAGCGGCGTCAACTTCTCGGCGTCCGGCGTTAGCGGAACCCCGACGCTTCTCCTTTCGTCGCCGAACGCCGCGATGACCGTTTGGGATCCGGCGATCGTCGAATCGAACCCGACGGCGGGCGTTCAAGCGGCGCTTTCGGCGTTCGACGCGATTTGGACGACGAACGTTTCTTGGCAAAAAGCGGACGTCGCTCGCAACTACGTAACGTCTTACCAAGACAGCGTCGGGACGCGCACCGATACGGGCACGTTCCAAACGACGCTCTCGAAAACGGTCGCGACGGGCGGTAACGTTTACGCGAGCGCCGGTTCCGGGTACGATTGGAGCGACGCGACGAGCCGTCTTTGGGGTTCGAACTGGACGTCTTACGTCGAAGCCGGGTTTACGCAACCGCTCTTCCGCGGCGCCGGCGTCGAATTCAACCGCATCGCCGGCCCGAACGCTTCGATGGGGAACGCCAACGGCGTCGTCTTAGCGCGCATCAATATGGACATGGCGCTCGTCGACTTCGAAATGGGCGTCCGCACCTTGCTCCAAGACGTCGAAGAAACGTACTGGAATCTTTATTACGCTTACCGCAACCTGCACGCGGCGGGCGCCGGTTACGAAGCCGCGCTCCAATCTTGGCGCACGGTCAAGGCGCAGTCGGAAGTCGGGCACCCGGAAGGGACGGCGAAGAACCTCGCGCAAGCGGAAGAGAACTACCAAACGTTCAAGATTTCGGTTCAAGAAGCGCAAAGCAACCTGTACAAAAACGAACAACTGTTACGCTTCATGATCGGCGTTTCGCCGTCCGACGGTCGCCTGATCAAACCGGTCGACGAACCGACGGTCGCTCGCGTCCGTTACGACTGGGAAGAGGTCAAAGCGGAAGGTTTGGCGCGCGCTCCGGAACTTCGCAAGCAAAAGTGGATGGTCAAAAAACGCGAGCTCGAACTGATCGCGCAACGCAACTACCTGAAACCGCAAGTCGACTTGGAAGGGTTGTACCGCTTCCACGGCCTCGGGCACGATCTGCTCGACTCGTCGAACGTCGACAACAACGCTTTTGGCAGCTTGACTTCCGGCGAATATCAAAACTGGGGTCTTGGGATTAAATCGTCGGTCGCGATCGGTTTCCGTCGCGAAATGGCCGCCGTCCGCAACGCCGAGCTGGCCTTGGCTCGCGAACGCGCCGTCCTTCAAGAGCAAGAGCTGGAACTCGTTCACAACCTGAGCGACCTTTACCGCGACCTCGACCGCACGCACAAGCTGATCGAAACGTACCTCGACAAACTGCGAGCGTCGCGCAAGCAAGTCGCCGCCGTCAACGCGTCCTTCCTGATGGGCAAGACGTCGCTGTACGAAGTCCTGCAAGCGCAACAAGAATTGGCGACGACCGAAACGCAGTATTATCGCACGGTTATCGATTACAACCTCGCGATCGTCAACCTGAACTTCCGCAAGGGTTCGCTTCTCGAATACAACGGCGTCACCCTTTCCGAAGGCCCTTGGGCGAACAAAGCTTACTTCGACGCTTGGCGTCGAGCCCGTCAACGCGACGCGGCCCGTTACGTCAACTACCGTTTCACCGCTCCGCAAGTCGTCAGTCGCGGCCCGTACCCGCAAATCCAAGGGACGGATCCGACGGTCGTTCGCCCGGCGCAACCGGTCTCGCAAGCGCAACCGGCGCCTTACGTCGACGGCGCGACCGCCTACCCGACCGGCGTCGAAACCGGCGCCGCGGTCGAAACGCAACACTCGGTTCTCCCGCAATATGAGTATTCGGCCCCGCCCGCTTACGACCCGCGTTTGAACCAACTCCCGCCGATTTTCCAATCGACGAACTGACGCGAACGCCAAACGCGAAGCGTCGGAACCGCGACGAACCGCCGCCCTTCCGACGCGACCCAACCCGCCGACGAACCGCGCTTAACCGACGCCCTTCCGACGCGACCCAACCCGCCGACGAACCGCGCTTAACCGACGCCCTTCCGACGCGACCAACCCCGGCGTCGACCGCCGCTCGAAACCGACGTTAAACCAACGTCAATCCGAAATTGTCCCAAAAATAAAAAGAGGAAGCCGACGAGGTTTCCTCTTTTTTTTTTGCGTTTCTTGCGTCCGAACGGTCGACCGCCTTCCGACGCGTCGCGCCTTCGCCGTCAAAATCCGCGCGACCGTCAAGGTTCAACGCCC
>JAFTUJ010000545.1 GCA_017466305.1 Thermoguttaceae bacterium | reverse complement strand
TTGAACGCGTCGACGGCGGCGACGTTGTCGGCCAATTCCGCGAACTTTTCGGCGCTCAATTCGACGCGGGTTTCGATGACGTCGAGACCGGTCGCGTTCTTCGAAAGGACGATTTGATAATGGATTAACGTCGGGTCGACCGCCAAAAGCGACGCTTCGATTTGGCCCGGGAAGACGTTGACGCCGCGGATGATCATCATATCGTCGGAGCGGTGCGAAATGCGGCTAATGCGGCGAATCGTGCGACCGCAAGCGCATTGTTCGACGACGATCGACGTAATGTCGCGAGTGCGGTAACGAATGAGCGGCGTCCCGCGTTTGCAGAGCGTCGTGAAGACGAGTTCGCCGATTTCGCCGTCCGGAAGCGGTTCGAGCGTTTCCGTGTCGACGATTTCCGGGTAGAAGTTGTCTTCGAAGATGTGAACGCCCGCTTGGCAAGCGCATTCGCAACCGACGCCGGGGCCGGAAATTTCGGTCAAACCGTAAATATCGTAAGCTTTAATGCCGGTTTCCGCTTCGATGGAGCGGCGCATTTCTTCCGTCCAAGGCTCGGCGCCGAAGAAGCCGGCGCGCATCTTCGTTTCTTTCCAGTCGAAGCCGATTTTTTTCGCGTGGTCGATCAGGTGGAGGAAGTAGCTCGGCGTGCAGGAGACGACGGTGGCGCCGAAGTCGCGCATCAACATCAGTTGACGCTCGGTGTTCCCGCCGGAAATCGGAACGACGGAGCAGCCGAGTTTTTCGCCGCCGCCGTGCAAGCCCAAACCGCCGGTAAAGAGGCCGTAACCGTAAGCGTTTTGCAGAACGTCCGTATCGTTGATTCCGCAAGCGGCGAGTCCGCGAGCGACCGACGCGTTCCAGACTTCGAGGTCGCCGCGCGTGTACCCCATCACGATCGGCTTGCCGGTCGTCCCGCTGCTGGCGTGATAGCGAACGATTTCGTTGCGCGGCGCGGCGAACATGCCAAACGGGTAAGTGTCGCGCAAATCGGTCTTTTTGACGAACGGCAGCTTGCTAATGTCGGCGATCGATTTGATCGAATCGGGCGAAACGTTGTTTTCCTCCAACAGATCGCGGTACCATTGCACGTTCGCGTAAACGTAACGGAACGTTTCCATAAAACGCTCGTTTTGGATTTCGCGAAGCATCTTCGCCGGGATATAATCGGGCGCGCTCGTCATCGTATACTGCGACATTTCGTCTACCTCCGTCCTTGCGGACCGCTTGCGTCGCGGCGTTTGCGCTTTCGTCGGCGACGCGTTATTATAGCGTTTAAAAAACGAGAAAAAGCCGGTCGTTTCCGGCGCCGCCTCGCGCAAAGCGTTCGACTTGCGTCGCGTCGATTTTCTCGGCGCTTTGGCGCTTGCCCTCTCATTCTCGGCGACTCAGCTATTATAAAAAATTTTCCGCGTCTGTAAAGCGGCGCCTAACTTTTCCGCCCGTCGACGCTCGACTTATTTTCGCTTGCTTCTCCCTCGGACGACGATTTTAACAAATTGACGCAAACTCCGTATTTTAACGCGTTTTCCAATCAAGCGGCGTTTTGTCGAAAAATTTTTGAAAATTTGAAGAAAAAACCGAAAAGACGGGCGTTTTGCGTTGACGCCGAGGCGTCCGTTCGATAATAATATAGAAACCGGCGGCGAAAGCGTTAATAGGTTGACGCCGCGAATTTTTGTTTATTTTTTTTCATTTGTCGAAAGCGAAACGCGTCGGACGCCGCGCGCGCCGCCGTTCGACGAAAAAAATTAAAAAAAGACGCGCTTTTTTTGTCGAAATCGAAGAAATTTGCTTGCTTTTGGAGAAAAAAGTCGTCATAATAGTTTCGGACGAGAAAAACGACGGCGCGCGTTTTTAGTCGCGATATTTGCGAAGCTCGCTTCTGTCGCCCCTATTTTTCGCCCGAAATCCATTTAATTCGTTTAATAGACTCGTTACTCTTCAGGGACCTGCGAAATGGCTAAAGAAAAGAAACCTTGCGCGAAGAAAACTTGCGCGAAAAAAACGACGGAAAAAAAAGTCGAAGCGAAAGCCGAGAAAAAAGTTGAAAAGAAAGCGGTCGAAAAGAAAGTCGACGAAAAAGCGAAACCGTTGACCAAAACGCAAATCATCGCTCAACTTGCCGAAAACGCCGGGCTGAACAAAAAAGACGTTTCCGCCGTTATCGACCAACTCGCCGCGCTGATTCAATCGAGCCTTGCGGTAACCGACAGCTTCACCCTGCCGGGTCTCGTCAAGATTGAAAAGCAATGGGTTCCGGAAAAACCGGGGCAAGAAAACGTTCCGGACCCGTTCCACCCGGGTCAAACGACGAACCGTCCGGCGAAACCGGCTCACTGGAAGATCAAAGTGAAAGCGCTGAAAGCGTTGAAAGATATGGTTTGACGCGCCTTCCGTCGCTTGCCGTTTTTTAAACGCCCAAGCTTAACGACGGTTTGACCGTTAACGCGCAACCTCGCGTCGAGTCGTTCGACGACGCGAGGTTTTTTTGCGCCCGCCCCTCTTGACAAAGAGAAAAATTTCCGCAAAATAGGGCTAATTTGACGCGGAAACGTCGCCGCCCCCCGCTTTCGCGACGTCGGTTCGTTTTCCGCCCCGTTTCCCTTTCCTCAACGCACCTAACGCGTTCCAAAACGAGACTTGCGGTCGACGCTCGCGACATTGCCGACGCGAACGTTCCGCTCCAAAACTCGATAAAACGAACGCGCCCCAAGGATTCAACGTCATGACTTCGAACGCTTCTTCCGCTTCTCTCTCCCGTCCGCGCCGCGTTTTGTTAAAAATTTCCGGCGAAAGTTTTTGCCCGGAAAACGACCGCGGCGTCTCGATGGATTCGGTCAATCACTTGGCGGCGCAAATCGTCGACGTCGCGCAAAGCGGCGTCCAAATCGCGGTCGTGATGGGCGGCGGCAACATCCTCCGCGGCGCGCAGTTCAAAGCGTCGAACTCCTCGATTCAAGAAGCGACGGCGCACTACATGGGCATGCTCGCGACGGTCATTAACGGCCTCGCGCTCCAAGACGCGATCGA
Organism: Thermoguttaceae bacterium; assembly: GCA_017466305.1. Taxonomy (GTDB): domain Bacteria; phylum Planctomycetota; class Planctomycetia; order Pirellulales; family Thermoguttaceae; genus RUG369. The sequence goes on along the minus strand of JAFTUJ010000545.1, from coordinate 12,995 downwards.
AGCGCAAGGGCAACCGACCCGCCTGATGACGGCGCTCCCGATGGACGTCGTCGCCGAACCGTACATCCGCCGCCGCGCGCAACGCCACCTCGAAAAGGGTCGCGTCGTCATCTTGGCCGGCGGCACCGGCAGCCCGTTCGTAACGACCGACACCGCCGCCGCTCAACGCGCGCTCGAACTCGAAGCCGACGTCATCCTCAAAGCGACGAAAGTCGACGGCATTTACAGCGAAGACCCGAAGAAAAACCCGAACGCAACCTTCTATTCGGAGCTGACTTACGAAGACGCGATTCGCCAAAACCTCCGCGTGATGGACTCCGAAGCGTTCGCGAAATGCGCCGAACACAACATGCCGATTATGGTCTTCAACTTCCGCGAGCCGGACAACTTCAAGAAAGCCGTCCAAGGCGAACACGTCGGCACCATCGTCCGCTCCGCTCAAAAATAGTTCGACGTTCTTCTTTCCCATTTAGAAGAAAACTAAAACAAGCGAAAAACGTCCAAAAGCGAAAGCGCGCGACCGTCAAAAACGCCGCCGCTTTCCTAAATTAACGCAAAAAACGCGCTCGAGCCGAAACTCGAACGCGTTTTTTTACGTCTCGACGGTTCGAACGCCGGCGCTTCCGCGCTAAATTCGAACGCATTTTTTACGTTGCCGACGATCTTAGCGCCGCTGTTTTCGCAACGTTAATCAAGCGATCGGCTCGCCCTTGACGTTATCCCATTTCGACGAGGTCGCCCGCACCTTCGCAACGACGTCGACGAACGCTTCGAGCGCGGCGTCGACTTCCGCGTCGGTCGTGTAACGGCTGAGGCTGAAGCGGAAATTCCCCTGCAACGCGCCCTCCGGAACCTTCATCGCCGAGAGGACGTGCGACGGTTCGAGCGAGCCCGACGTGCAGGCCGACCCGCTCGAAACGCAAACGCCGGCCTCCGACATGAGCATCAAAATCGCTTCCCCTTCGGCGCCGTAAACCGCGACGTTTAACGTGTTCGGCGTGCGCGGCGCGTCCTTGCCGTTGACGACGACCCAAGGAATCCGCGCTTCGATCGCCGCTTGCAAACGGTCGCGCATTCCTTCCATTCGAGCCGCGGTCGCGTCGCGGTCTTCCGCTTCGAGGTCGAGCGCTTTGGCAAGCCCGATAATATAGGGAACGTTTTCCGTCCCGGCGCGCCGCCCTCGCTCTTGGTGCCCGCCGATCAGGAACCGCTCGACCGGCGTTCCGCGTCGAACGTAAAGCGCGCCGATTCCCTTCGGAGCGTGAATCTTGTGTCCGCTAAACGACAGCATATCGACGTTTGCGAACGCGCCGTTCGGTTCGTCGGAGGTCGCCGTTCGACTCAAATTGATCGGCAGTTTCGTAACGGATTGCGTCGCGTCGCAGTGAAAAACGATTTTTTCGTCGGTTTGCTTCGCCAACCGCGCCAACTTCTCGATCGGGAAAATGACGCCGGTTTCGTTGTTCGCGTGCATGATCGAGACAACCGCCGTTTCGCCGGGTCGCAGAGCGCGAACGTACTCGCGCAAATCGATCCGCCCTTGCGCGTCGACGCCGATATAATCGACTTCCGCCCCTTCGCGTTCGAGTTGACGGCAAACCTCTAAAACGGCCGGATGCTCGACTTTCGTCGTGATAACGCGGTTGCGTTTCGGGTCGACGCGACGCGCCGCCTTCCAAGCGCCGACGATGGCGGCGTTGTTGCTTTCGGAAGCGCAGGACGTAAAAATAATCTCGTCCGGATACGCCGCGCCGAGCCGCCGAGCGACGGTCGCCCGGGCTTCGTCGAGTTTGCGCGCCAACGCTTCGGCGGGAGCGTACATCGAGCTGGGGTTCCAGTACTCCGCTTCGAAGTAGGGCCGCATCGCGTCGAGGACTTCCGGCGCGATCGCGGTTGTCGCGTTGTTGTCAAGATAGATAAACTTTTGGGCGGTTTGGGTCGTTTCGGTCATATTTTCGCCTCGACTTTCTTGGTTTCGTCGAGCGTCTCGCCGTCGCAAGCGGCGGGGCCGTTCTTTCTTTAAACTTAATATCGACGTCGCCGTTTTATTCGACGTCGGCGCCGGACGCGTTTCGCTCCGCTTCTTTACCTTCCGTCGATTCCCGACGGTTCGCGTCGCGGCGTCCGCTTTCCGACATTATACCCGATTTTTCCCGTTTGGCTAGCGGAGCGTAAAAGAAGCGCGTTCGCCGACGGCAAACCCGAGCGCGACGATTCCGAACAGCGCCGCGAAGACGAGAAACGCTCGCCGCCGTTCCGCCGTCGCGTCCGTCGACGTCGCGTCGCTTTCCGGCGTTTTTTCGGCGTTCTCCGTTATTTCCTTCAACGCCAACCCTTGTATTTGCGGCACTTGCGGAGGCGTCGTCGCTCGTTCGATTTCGGCGCGGTAGGCGTCCCCCGCCTCTCCCAAGGGAAGCGTCCCGATAAACTCGATCAGCTTTTTATTCCCGGTCGTTTCGTAACTCCCGGAAGCGCCGTGTTTTGCGACCAGCTCGGCGTGCAGTTTCGCGATTTTCTCGACCGTTTCCGGCGCGGCGTCCCAATATCCTTTGCGAACGGTTTCGAGCATAACGGCGGTCATATCTTGAAGCGCGGCGGGGTTTTGCGTTTCGAACCATTCGCGAATCCCGAGGCCGCGGGCGTCGTCGACGAAAACGGCGGTCGTTTCCTCCCAAACGGACGCGTCGATCGTCTCCGGTTGCGCGACGTTCCAGCCGTAAAGGTTGCGAACGGTCTTCGCGGTCGACGCCGCCGCGCCCGCGCCTTCGCGCTGCAACCCCTTCAAATATTTAGGGTTCCAAAGCGTTGTTCGCAACTCCTCGCGGAGCGCCGCCCGAGCCGTTTCGACGCGCGGCTTCGTCGGCGACCTCAAATCGTCGAACCAAATTTGCGGGTCGCGCCCCGTTTTGGCGCGAACGGCGGTCGCAAGGGTCGCGAACTCGTAAACGTGATCGAGTTTCGCCGGCCCCCAAACGTTCGACGAGCGCGACTGCAACATCAGTTCCGTTCCGTCGAGATTGTATTCGAGCAGTCCCTTAACCGGCGTTCCCCAACGACTTGCGTCGCGATAGACGCCGGACATATTCGCGAGATACCGCTCGGCGACTTCCGTTTCGTCGTTCCAAAGGTCGCCCCGTTCGACGAGCCGCATAATCCCGGTTCCGTACGAGAGCGCGTTCGTCGAACCGAAGACGCGCGCCGTCGCAAGTTCCGCCGCTTCCTCGGGTTGCGTCCCGTTTTCGGAAATGAGCCGCTCGGCGATTTTCGCGACGTTTTCCCGAACGAAATTCGGAAACGCGTCGTCTTTCGCCTCCGCCGCCAACCGAACGGCGCGGTCGATCGCCTCGATCTTCGCCCCGAACGCGTCGCGGAACTGCCCCGACGTTTGAACGAGAACGTCGATTCGCGGGCGCCCGAGTTCGCTCGACGGAATCAATTCGAGTTCCGAAGCGTTTCCGCGCGAATCGTATTTCACCCGAACGCCAAGCAAATAAAAGACTTGCGCGATCGCGACGCCTCGCGTTCGAATCGACTCGCCCCCCCAAAGAACGCAAGCGACGCGACGCGGCCAAGCGCCGCCGTTCGCCGCGCGATGCGCCGACAAGACGTCGTCGGTCAACTTCGCGGCCAACCGTTCCGCTTCCGGCGTCGGCAATTTTTGAACGTCGAGCCCGGCGAGGTTCCGCCCGGTCGGCGCCGCGTCGTTGTTGACTAAAAAGTCGCCCCCGGTCGACGGCGGAATGAAGCGCCCGCAAAGCCCGTCGACAAATCGGTTAAGTTCGAGTTCGAACGAATCGCGCAACCGCTTCTCGGCGTCGTCTTTCGCAAGCGTCGTTTGCGCCGCCGTTTGCGCGACTTGCTCGTCCGTCCAAGGCCTTCCGACAACGTGTAACCCATTCGTAACGCTCGCGTCTTCGTAACGATGCAGAACCTTGTGCAACGTCTCGACTTGCGCGTCGTCGAAGACGCGTCCGGAGCGTTCGAACTCCGCCCGAAACGCCGCGTCTTCAAACGCTCGAAACGCCGGTTCGTCGAGCAAATCGTCGAGCAGATTCGACCGCAAAACCGCCGCGACGAGAGCCGCCGCCGTTTCGCTTTTGAGCGCGGAATCGGTCGTTTCCAAATACTCGTGAAGCTTCGAGTCGACCGTTTTTAAGTCGCCGTATAACTCGCTTTGCGTAAAGGGCGGCGTGAGGTGCGAAATAATCGTCGCCCGCGCCCGCCGCTTCGCGAGAAACGCTTCGCCGATGTTGTTAATACTGTACAAATAAAGGTGCGGTTTGTCGCCGATCAGCGCGTCCGGGAAGCAGTTTTCGGTCGTAAACGCCGATTTCCCGGGAGTAAACTCGAGCGAACCGTGCGTCCCGAAGTGAACGACCGCGTCCGCCGCGAAACCGTGTAGCGCCCAAAAGTAAGCGGCCCAATAGAAATGCGGCGGCGCCTTGTCGGTTCCGTGAACCGCGTCGAAATCGTTGTCGTTCTTGGAGTAAGGCGCGTCTTCCAAAACGTCGGTCGACGGTTGCGGAATCAGCGCGACGTTCCCGAACCGCAGACGCGGAACCAAAACGCCGAACTCGTCGCCGACGTCGCGCGTCATATAGTCGCCCGGAGCCGCCCCCCAAACGTCGACGACGCGGCGTCGAACGTTTTCCGTCAAATTTTCGTTAAACCATTTCCGATAAACGCTTTCCGAAACGAACTCCGGGCGCGCTTCCTCGACGAAACGTTCGAAATCGCCGAGGTTCCATTGACCGATCGTCCGCCCTTCGCGCTCGATTCTAAGTCGAAATTCGTCAAGCGTTTGCGGAAAATCCGCGCCCAACTCGAACCCTTCGTCGCGAAGCCGCGTCAACGTATTGTACAGCGACGGAACGACTTCGAGACTCTGCGCCGTCAACGCGCTCCCGCCCGGCGCCTTGTAAAAGAAAATCGCCAACCGTTTGTCCGCGTTCGACTTGCGGCGCAACTCGACCCAACCGGCGCAACGTTCGACGAGCGCGTCGACGCGTTCCGAAAGCGCCCGGCGCGCGACGAACCCGGTTTCGTCGGCGTCCTTCGTCGCGATCGCGGTCGGCTCGATAACGCCGTCGAGTTCCGGGAGCGCCGTCGTCAACGCGTAATACGAGCCGGTCGCGCCGACTGGTTGCGAACGGTATTCCGCTTCCGAAACGGAGAGACAAACCGCCGATAAAACCGGGCAATTCAACGACTTAAAGACGTCGACCGCCGCGCCGTCCGGAAGCGCTCGACCGCGCGGAAAGTAAATCGCCAAATCCGGCTTGACGTCGAGTAACAAATTCTTGTTGTTTTTCAAGTTGTAAATCGGGTAAACGTCGAAACCGCGCGCCTCCAACTTCGCGATCAATTCGTCCTGCGGCCCGCGTTCCTCCGCTTTGAACGGTTCGAGGAACGACCCGAAAAGCGCAATTTTAGGCGAGTTAGGCGGCAAGGCGCGACCGTCGGCGTCGCGTCGCGCTTGAAACGCTTCGAGCGTCTCGTCGATTCGCGGCCCCCACTAAAAATACCCGAACGGCGGCGCTTGTTTTGGCGACTTGACGTCAAACGCCAAACGCGACGCGGCGCCGTCGGTCTTTTCTTTCTTTTCCGCGTCTTCCGCAACGTCTTCCCAATAAAAGATTTCCGATCGTTCCGAACCGCCGAAATTTTTCGCTAAAAACGCCGCCGCCGACCGAACGTTTTCCTCGCAAGGAAAGCTCAAATACTCGTAAAACGTCGCCGCCAATTCCGGCGAAACGTTCGTTGAAGAGCGCGCCGCGTCGAGCGTCGACGGAAACGCTATCGTCGCAACGTTTTGCGCAAAAATCTCGTCGATTTTCGCTCGTTCTTCATCGGTCGGCGTCCAACCGATCGCGCGAATCAACACGACGTCGCAATCGGAGAAGTCGGTCGACGCAAACGCTTCGCGCTTAACGGCTTCCGTCGCGAAATTCGTTCCGTCGGTCGTCGAACGCCAACGCGCGAAATCGGCGTCGCTCCAACCGACGAACGCCGCTTTAAACGTTCGCTTCGCGCGCTCCTTATCGACGGCGTTTTCAACCGACGCGACCGACGGCGTTTCAGGAAGTTGCGTCGAATCGTCGTTTTGACGACAAGAAGTCAAAAACGCCGCGACCGACGCCAAAAAAACGGCGGTCGCGACGCGCCGCGCAACGCCTCCGACCGCCGACTTTAACGCTCGACGTTTCAACGCGTTAAAAACGCCGCTCATTCGCTTTCTCCTCCGTTCGCGCTTTCGTTCGCCGCGTTTTCGACGCCGCGTCGCTTTTCTTTATCCGTCGGAACGTAAACGACTTGGCCGTCCGGAAGACGGTAAGCGCGCCCTAAAAGTTCGCCCTCGCCGCTCCCGTTTTCGCCGCTCGCCTTGTACCGTTTGAGTTCGCGCCCCTCCTTCACGACCAGCTCCATATCCGGTTTTCCCGGGTTTACAACCGCCGTAAAGTCTTCGTTTTCAAAGAGAAGCGGCGATTTCCAATACGTCGCCAACGCGACGATCAGCGCGACCGCGAACACGATCGCGACGTCGAATAAATTCTCGACCCCGGCAAGGAGCGACTCCGACGGCGCGTCGAACGCTCCGGAACAAAAACGACCGCGCTTTCTCATCGTTCGCCTCCGTTTTCGCTCTTTCCCTCTTTCGCAACGTCTTTATTTTCAACGCGTTCCGATTCGCCGTTTTCTTTCGCCTTCTTCGCTGTTTCGCTCAAACGGTCGAGCGCGAAATTCAGGAAGACGACGTCGCGTCGAAAGCGGCGTTTCAACGTCGTCAAAACGAAAGAGCTTATCAGCGCGACGGTTAGGCCGACGACCGTCGTTGAAAACGCGACGACAAGATTCGTCGCCAACGTCTCCAAATCGCCCTTCGCGAGGCCGAGAAGCGCGGGCCCCAACGGAATCAACGTCCCCATTAACCCCAGCGCCGGGCCCGTTTTAACGAGACGGTCGACCCGTTCGCAACGCTCTTTCATCGCGTTCTGCAACTCCGCGACCGTCTTTTCGACGAACGGTTCGTCGTCGATTTTTTCGGCGAGCGTCGCGAGCGTTCCAAGCGTTCCCGCCGTCGTTCGCGACGCGACCGCCGCTTTCAAAAGCGTTTGCGCCGCCGTCGCATCGGCGTTTTTTCCACTCGTCCAAAGCGCTTCCAACTCTTGCCGTTTCGCAAGTTCGGCGCGACGCGACAAGCCTTCGCGAAGCGTCGTTCCGACGAGCCAGCAAGAGGCGAAGAGCGCGGCGAGGAGCCCCAATTCGGTCGGTATCAGGAGCGCGGCGGAGATCGTATAAAAGATTTGCGTTAGCGCGGCGGTCATTTTATTTCCTTATTTTTCAACGCGTTAACGTCCAAACCGACAACGCGTTTTTTCTTTTCTTCTTTTCTTCTTTTTGTCTTTTGTTTTCTTATTGTCGACGCGACTTTTCGCCGCATTGCAAGTCTTTTTAGCGCAACGTTTTCGTTTCGTTTCCGGCGATCGTCGCGGCGGCGCGCCAAAGGTTCAAGTCGACCGTTTCCGAAACGAAAGTCGCGCTCCCGTCGGCTTTTAACGCGATCACGCCGCCCGGATGAGCGCTCCGCGCGGCAAAAAAGCCGTAATTCGAGACATAAATGTTGGGAAAACGCGAGTTCGGCGCCAAAAACGCGTTAAAGAGCGTCGAATCGTACTTGCCGACGATCCAGCCCTTGCCGACGTCGGTTCGCCATTTCGGCGTTTCGTCAAGCAACGCTTCGAGTTGCGCGTCGGAAGCGTCCCGAATTTGCGCGTATTTCGACGCGTTCGCGGGCGAAAAGTCGGCCATATAAACGCCGCGAATCAAAGGATTGGCGCGAATTTCTTCAAAAGGAACGTCGGTCAAATCTTTCGTTCCGTCGCCGACCAAGTATTCCGACATAACGACAGTATTGCTCGTCCCGTCCGTAAACGCTTCGAAACCAAGGTTTGAGGCGAAATAAAACGCGCCGTCCGACGGCCCGCCGACTCGTTCCGCCTCGGCGCCGGTCGAGAGCGAACTGTTCATTCGGAACGTGTTCCCGGTTCCGCTTCCGACGCAATAGACGTAATTATTCGTCGCATAAACGTCGTTAATATCGTCGGTTACCGTCGCCGGGCCGCCGCCGTCGCTCGGACAGCGCGTTCCGGAAAACGGCGTTCTCGCCGGGACGACGTAAACGTCGTTCAGCTGGACGCTTCGGGTCGAACCGGCGCGGTATTTGTACAGGTCGACGCTTAAATCGATCATATAACGCAAGTTCGTCTGCTCGACATACGGCGCCAAATGGGTATGCGGCGACACGCAGGAGTTCGCGCGTTCGGTCAGGCTCGGCAGCTTGTCGAAGACCGAATGATAGTTCTGCAACGCGACGCCCCATTGCTTTTGGTTGTTCATGCACCGCATCCGCCGAGCCGCCTCGCGCGCCGCTTGCACCGCCGGGAGAAGAAGCCCAATCAGAATCCCGATAATCGCGATCACGACCAACAGCTCGACCAACGTGAAACCGCGACGCGGCGTAAAGCGGCGATTTTTCCGTCGTTCGCGCCGGTCGACGTCTTTGCGCAATTTTTTCATTTTACCCATTTTTCAGTTTTAGCGTCGTCGTTTCTTCGGAACCAAGCAAACCGCGTTCGACCGTTTCCGCTTGCCGGTTAGTTTCGTCTTATTATAACGGAAAAAAACGGCGTTAAAAGCGGGGGGCGGAACTCCGCGTTTTACCCTTCTTCCCTATTTTAACCCTTGCAACGCCGCTTCGGTTCTCGCGCCTCGAAAAATTTTCGAAAATAAAGGGCAAAATTCCGTCGACACGATAAAAGCGCTGGAAAAATCGACGCGAATCGGCTATAATCGGGAGTAAAGCGGCGCCGTCAAGCCGCGTTTTTGGCTATTTTTGGAAATTTTCGTTTTACGGAGCGTTTTATGAACGTTTATTTAGGGATCGACGTCGGCACGTCCGGCGTTAAAGTGTTGGCCGTTCGCGCCGACGGTACGATTCTCGCAAGCGGCGTCGGGGAATACCCGCTTTACGCGCCGCGTCCGCTTTGGTCGGAGCAAAACCCGGACGACTGGTGGAACGCCGTCGTTAAGGTCGTTCCGGAAGTCGTTGCGAAAGCGGGCGTTAAGGGAAGCGACGTCAAGGCGATCGGCCTTTCCGGGCAGATGCACGGCTCCGTTTTTCTCGACAAAAACGACACTGTTATCCGTCCGGCGATCCTTTGGAACGACCAACGCACCGCCAAGGAATGCGTCGAGATCGAAGCGGCGGCGGGCGGTCGCGACAAGCTGATCGAGATGGTCGCAAACCCCGCGATGAGCGGCTTTACCGCGCCGAAAGTCGTTTGGCTCCGCAACAACGAACCGGAAAATTTCGACCGCGTTGCGAAGGTTTTGCTCCCGAAAGACGAAATCCGCCGCCGCTTGACCGGCGAATACGCGACGGAAGTTAGCGACGCCAGCGGAACGCTTTTCCTCGACGTCGCGAATCGGCGTTGGTCGAAACCGCTCCTCGACGCGCTCCAACTCGACGAATCGATTCTCCCGACCGTCTTCGAATCTGAAGACGTTACCGGACGCTTAACGCCGCAAGTCGCGGAACAACTCGGTTTAACGACCGACTGTCTCGTCGTCGGCGGCGCGGGCGACTGCGCGGCGGGCGCGGTCGGGAACGGAATCGTTCGCAGCGGCGTTCTCTCGACTTCGCTCGGCACGAGCGGCGTCGCGTTCGTTCACTCGGACGAAGTTAAATACGACAAACTCGGGCGCGTTCACACGTTCTGCCACGCCGTTCGCGGCAAATGGCACATGATGGGCGTCACGCTCTCGGCGGCGGGCTCGCTGCAATGGTTCCGCGACGCGCTTTGCCCGGAACTTTACGAGAAAGCTAAAGCAAGCGGTCAAAACGTTTACGAACTTCTAACGGCGGAAGCGGCGGCGACGCCGATCGGCGCGGACGGGCTCTTCTTCCTCCCGTATTTGAGCGGAGAACGGACGCCGCACGCCGACCCGAACGCTCGCGGCTGCTTCGTCGGCCTCACCCTTTCGAGCGACCGGGGCCGAATCGCGCGCTCGATTATGGAAGGCGTCGCTTACTCTTTGCGCGAAGCGATCGACATTTTCCGCGGTCTCGGCGTTCCGGTCGGCGAAATTCGGGCGTCCGGCGGCGGCGCGAAGAGCCCGTTTTGGCGCCAAATTCAAGCGGACGTTTTCGGAAGCAAAACGACGACGCTCAACTCGGAAGAGGGCCCGGCGTTCGGCGTCGCGCTCTTGGCGGCGGTCGGCGGCGGCGAATACTCGAACGTCGTCGAGGCTTGCGACGCGACGATCCGTCAAGTTTCGGAACTCGCGCCTAACCCGGACGCGCAAAAGAAATACGACGCGGCGTTCGCGGTTTACCAACGCCTTTACCGCTCGCTAAAAGCGGACTTCGAAGCGATTTCGACGCTCGGTTGACGTCGCGTCGCCGACGGCGTTCTTAATAACGCGCCGTTAATTTTTCAACGCCGTTCGAGGCCGCCGCTCCCGTCGATTTTTCGACCGCGGGCGACGGTCGCGGCGGCGTTTTGTCTAAACGGAACCCGTTAACCGCGACAAACGCAAACGTTAAGCCGGAAGCAAAAAGAACGCTTCAATGAAAACGGAAAAATCGGTTCGTCTCGCCGTCGCGCGGTTTATCGAAAGTTTGCGCTAATCGCCGTCGCTCTTCTTGCCCGTTTTTGCCGCGTCAAGAAATAAAAAAACTCGACGCTTTCCGAGGAAGCGTCGAGTTTTTTAACGGTTCGACGTTAAACTAAGTCGATAAGGCGCAAGCGCTTAGCGCGCGGCGACCGCTTCGTTCGAGCGGAGGCTCAAGTTGAACGCCAACGCGGTTTCTTGACCGGCGGTCAGCGTCGCGTGTTGAACGTCTTCGAAAACTTGACCGTTGCGGACGGCGACGACGCGAATTTCGAACGAATAAGTTTCGCCAAACTCAAGGCTCTTCGCCGCGAAGGAACGGACGGCGCCGGTTTGCTTCGTTCGGTAACCGTTAACGTAAACGATCGCGTCTTCCGGAACGAGCATGTTCAGGACGCCCGCGCCGAGGTTCGGATCGGCGGGCGGAGTCGGAACCGTTTCGGGCGCGGCCGACGGCGCCGGAGCGTTAAGTTGCGGCGCGGATTGCGGAATCGCCGGAGCCGCGTCTTGATACGTTCCGACCGCTTGCGCGTCCGTTTGGAGCGTCGGAGTCGGGGAAACGCCGGCGTCGAGACCGCTCGCGCCGTCCGCTTGCGGCAAACCGGTTTCCGGGTTCAACGGATTCGTTTCGCCGGGGACGTAACCGTCGCCGCAGCAACGCGGAGCGTATCCGCCGTCGCAGGTCGTTTCGCAGGAAGTCCAGCACGGGTCGCACGGGCTCCAGCACGGGTCGCAGACCGTCCAACACGGGTCGCAAACGTACGCCGGTTGGCAGAAAAGGCTGCAATTGGAGAGGAGGTTGCGGACGCCGCGGAGGACGTTGCGCACCGGTTGGCCCGGAACATACGGCGAAACGTAACCGCCCCAACCGACGACGCAGGGGTCGCAGGGGTCGCAAACGAACGCGCAGGGGTCGCAGCAGTCGACCGCCGCCGGAATGCCGCCGCCGTAAACGACGCCGGTTTCGTCGCCGCAAGTCGCGCAACCGGAATAACTTTCGTTCGCGGCGCTCGCGAAGAACGGAGACGGCGCGGCCATTTCGCCGATCGTCAGCGCTTCGCCGGCGAAGAAAGAACCGTCGTCGACGACGAATTCCGAAGCGGGTTCGGCGCTCTTGAAGAGACCGCCGTCGAAAAGACCGCCGAACGCGAACGCGCTCGGAGCGGTCGCCAAAAGCGCCGCCAGCAACGACGCGCGCAACGTCAAACCGTTGATTTTCATCTCAAAAACTCCTCTCGAAATATGGAACAACGTCCGCGGACGTTTTTTTGCACTCTTGCCGCCGGGGCGCGCGGCGACGCCAACTCGCGTTTGCGCCGCAAACCGCCGACCGTCGCCGGCTCTTTTTAAGGAAGCCGACTCTTTTCGCCGCCGCTCGCCGACCTTTTTTCTTTAGGAAAAAGACGCGACGACGGCGCGACGCCTCCCCGCGTTGAACGCGGCGCGACGCTTTTCGACAAACGGCGTCGCCAAACAAAATTAACGAAGATACGCAAACTTCCTTGCTTCGCTATTTTGTCTATATTTTCTCTTAAAATCGCGCTTTGAAAAGCCCCTAATTCCCGTTATTTTACCCAATTCCCCAAAAAAGCGGCAAATTTTAACGATTATACCGGCTTCCCAAACTTTCCTTGCGTTTTGCGCGCTTCGTTTTGCTCTCGCGAGCGACGAAACGCCGGTTTCCGTCCATTCTTCTGACTCCATTATCGCCCGCCCGCCCGTCTCGAAAACAAAAAAAGAGGCCGCCGTCGCAAAAACGGCGTCGCGCGCAAAACCCCTTCAACCCGAATATTCTATTTTTGCTATTCCCCCCACTTTACCATCGGTTTTCAAATCTCCAATAAAAAAAAGAGAAAATTGCGATTATTTCGTTATTTTTTCAATCCGAAGGGCAACGTTCTTCGTCGTCTTTAGTATAATGGAGTAAACGTCGAGCGGCGCCGCCCGTCCTTTCGGAAACGTTCCGATTCGCGACGCGTCCGCGCCGCCGCTCCGCCCTTTTGGAGAAAAGAAAATGACGCTAAAATCAAACCCGCGCGAAAATCGTTTTCGACGTTTCGCGTCCTTGTTTCGTTTAAAACCGACGTTGCTAACGTTCGGCGCGATCGCCGCGTTAGCGTTCGGTTCCAATTTCGCCTTGCAAACGGGGGCCGCGCCGCCGCTCCGCCCGAACCGCGTCGTTCGTCCGGTCGCCCCGACCTCGCCCGGCGGCCCGGTCGCTCCGGACGCGGCGACGAAATCGAATCTCCCGTTCGCCGGAATCGCGACGCAAACGCCGGAAGAAAAAGCGCGAGAACTCGCCGGAAAGTCGCCGTCGGAAC
>JAFTUJ010000544.1 GCA_017466305.1 Thermoguttaceae bacterium | reverse complement strand
CTCCGATAAACCGGCTCTTTTCGAGACTTCCGACGGTTACTCTTACGTCATTATGCCGTTGACCTAAAAGTCGACCTAAAACGGAAAGCCTAAACGATGAAAAGACGGACGTTTATAAGCGCGCTTTGCGGTTGCGTCGCGGCGGGATGCGGGTGGAAGCGAGCGAGCGCCGCGCTCGACGAGGCGACGTTAAGAGCGGAGACGACGACGGCGAAAGACGGCGCGACGCAAGTCGCCGAATGGAAACGGTTTGAGTTTTCCGAGAAGAAAATGGGCGTTCCGGCGCGAATCGTTATGTACGCGCCGGACGCCGCGACCGCAAACGCCGCCGCGACCGCCGTTTGGAAACGCTTCGACGAACTTAACGCCGCGCTCTCCGATTACGATTCGGAAAGCGAAATCGTTCGCGTTTGTCGCGAATCGGCGCAAAACGGCGCGCCGGTCGCGATTAGCGACGATTTGCGCCGGACGTTGGAAGAGTCGCGGCGTTTTTGCGTTTTGACCGGCGGCGCCTTCGACGCGACCGTTAGTCCCGTCGTAAAGCTTTGGCGCAGAAGCCGTTATTTCAACGAACGTCCGCCGGAAAAAATTCTCGACGCGGCGAAAAAAACGGTCGGGCTCGACGGTTGGAAACTAACCGACGCGGGCGTCGAGACCGCGCCGGGCGTCCGTTTCGACGTCGGCGGAATCGCGAAAGGCTTCGCGCTCGACGAAGCGCTGGAAACGCTGAAAACGTTTGGGATTAAGTCGGCGTTGGTCGACGCGGGCGGCGATTTGCGTTTGGGCGACGCGCCGCCGGGAAAAGACGGTTGGACGATCGGAATCGCCGGGCTCGTAAAGGACGGCGAACCGGCGTTTTACCGAACGCTGGCGAACGTCGGAATCGCGTCTTCCGGCGACGCCAACCGATATTTGGAACTCGACGGCGTTCGCTATTCGCATATTATCGACCCGCGAACCGGCGAACCGTTGACGCGGCGTTGCGTCGCGACGGTCGTCGCCGCCGACGCGACCGCCGCCGACGCGTTGGCGAGCGCCGTTTGCGTTTTGGGCCTCGACGAAACGCCGAAATTGCTCGAACGCTTGAAAAACGTCGACGCGAAGGAAGCGGGCGTTCCCGGACGTTTCGAAACGCTCGAAACGATTCTTTACCGCGTCAAAAACGACGCGGAACCGCCGTTTACCGCCGAAAAAATCGACGTTTTCGCAACTCCGGGGTTCGCCGACGTCGCGAAAACGCGTTAAAAAGAAAAACGCGTTAAAAAGAGCGGGGCGCTCCGCTTGCGAATCGTTGGCTTTGCGGTATAATAGAAGCGGGGCAAAGGCAAACTCCGCCGTCCCGCTTTTCCGCCGTTGAAACGACGTCGCGGCAACCGTTGGATTTAAAAGAGTTAAGTAACGACCGACAGCCAAGAACAGCGAACGATGCAAAATCAAGAAGCGCAAAACGACGCGCCGAACGCGCCGACGAAAGAACTTTCCATTCCCGACTTCCAAGCGTTGATTCGAAAAATGTACGTCGAAAAAGACCGCGAACGCGGCGTCGCCGGCACCTTCATGTGGTTGATGGAGGAAGTCGGCGAACTTTCGACCGCGTTGCGCGACGGAACGCAAAAAGAACGCGAAGAAGAATTTGCCGACGTTTTCGCTTGGTTAACGACGATCGCGAACGTCGTCGACGTCGACCTAAATAAAGCGTTGGCCGATAAATACGGGACCGGCTGCCCCGGATGCGGCAAGTTGGTTTGCGAATGTCCCGATTCGGAAAAACCTTGACGGCGCAAGAGATAACGGCGACGACAACTTGTTAATTGAAAAGAGTTAGACGAAGGACGGCGCGTTGGGCGACGAAACGACGAGCGAGGGGAAAATGAGGCGACGAACGGACGACAACGGAACCTTAACGGTCGCGAATTGGCGACGGCGCGCGGCGTTGCGTTGGATCGCGGCGTTTTTATTGACGGTCGCGAGCGTTTGTTCCGCGTCGGGCGCCGAACAAGAAACGACGGCGGCGAACGCGACGCGCCCGTTGAAAGCGGTCGGCGTTAACGTCGGTTTAAACGGCGTTTATAAAAACGGATTCCAAACGAAAGTCGTCGCTCTTTGGGAAGGAAACGCCGCGCGCGTCGAGTTGGAAACGCTCGATTCCGACGGAACGCCTTACGTCGTCGCGAAGACTCCCCTCGAAGAAGAAAATCAAGCGGGGCGCGCCGAGTTTTCGCTCGTCCTTCCGAAAGCGAGCGCGGCGCTGACGTTGCGTTGCGTCGACGCCGAAGGCGCGACGGTCGAACAAACGTTCAAACCGGGCGCGCGCTCCGCCGATTCGGCGACCGTTTTTAACAAACCGGCGCCGGCGTCGAAAGCGATTTACCTCGTCGTCGGCGAAGGCGACGTCGGACTTCAAGACGCGTTTGCGACGTTGCGTTGGAACGAAACGCGCCGGCCGACGGTCGTTCAACTCGAATCGCTCGACGAAGCGCCGACCGATTGGCGGTCTTACGAAGCGGTCGAACGGTTGATTTTGACGACGGCGAACCCGAAAATTTTCGAACTCGAACGCGGCGCGACCGACCCCCGCGTTCTCGCGCTCGAACGTTGGCTCGAGCGGGGCGGCGACGTCGTCTTGCTCGCCGGAGCGGAATCGATTCCGTTGTTGAAGGAAGGCGGCGCGCTTTTCCCGTTTTCGCCGGGCGCGCAAGTCGCCGACAAGGCGCACGAGTTCCGCGTCGTCAACTCGCTTTTAGCGAATTTGGAGGGCGTTAAAAATCTTGCGATGAGCGGAACGAAGTCGTCGCCTTACCTGCGCGTCCCGGTTGTTTCCGAACTGAAGCCGAACGCCGCCGTCGAGATGTTGGAAGCGGAAACCCCGCTTTTCGTCGAGCGTCCGGTCGGGTTGGGAACGGTCGCGTTCTTTGCCGCCGACTTGTCGACGCCGCCGTTTTCGAACTGGACGGGGCGCGGCGTCCTTTGGACGGAACTTTTAGGAACGACGACGGCGGGCGCGACGACCGCCTCCGCGCCGGTTTACGTCAAACGCGGATATCGCGACGTTTCCGGACAACTGCGAAGCGCGAACGATATTTTTGACGACGTCGCGTCGCCTTCGTTTGCGTTGGCGTTGATCTTAATGTTCGTTTATCTCTTGGCCGTCGGACCGCTCGACTGGTTTTTAGCGAAAAAAGGTTTTAAGCGTCCGTCGGCGACTTGGGCGACTTTCCCGGCGTTCGTTCTCTTGTTTGGCGCGTTGGCCGTTTGGGCGACGAGCGCGACGCGAACGAGCGAACCGCGTTTGAATCAAATCGATTTAATCGACGTCGACGTCGAAAGCGGCGTCGTTCGCAACGTCTCTTGGTTCGGGCTTTATTCGCCGCAAGACGGGCGACGCGATTTAACGTTTGCGCCCGGCGACGCGTCGGCGTTCGGAAAAGACGCGAAATTCGTCGACGCGCCGACGGCGACGTTGACGCCGCTACCCCTTTCCGGCGACGGCGTCGGCGGAGCGGAGCAACAAACGTTCGCGCCGCGCGTTTGGAACGTTCCTTATTCGGGCGACGCGAACGAAGCGACGTCGACGCGTTTGGAAGACGTTCCGTTTTTGGCGCGGTCGAGCAAAAGTTTCGTCGGACGTTGGTCGGGGCGCTTGACCGAATTGCCGCGCGGCGACCTTTACGACGACGGGCTCGGCTTGCGCGGAACGATCGTTAATCCGCTCGACGTTCCTATTTACTCGGCGTTCGTCCTTTACTCGGGCGGAGCGTATTCGTTGGGAACGCTCGCGCCGGGCGAAACGAAACTCGAACGTTCGGCGATTCGACTTGAAACGAGTCGCGTTCTTAACGAACATCGAAGTTCGGTTCCGACCGCTCGCGCCGAACGTTGGATTTCGACCGATTACAACGTCGCGTCGCGCCGCGTTCCGTATATTTTGCGCGCCGCGTCCTTTTACGAGCTTGGCGGCGGCGTCGACAATTACGGGCTCGAAAAGCGGCTCCAAGGCGACGTCGATTTAAGCGACTTGATTCGTTGCGGGCGCGCCGTCGTTTACGGGACGATCGTCGACCCCGAGGCCGAAAAATATCGACCGCTCGAAGAAGGCGCGAAGTCGCAAAATAACGCGTCGAAAAAGAAAACGGACGCGGAACTCGCCGTCGAAAAGTTCGGCTTGTTTGGGTCGAGCGAGGAAACGACCCCGACCGTCGCGACGTCGACCGGCGACGACGGAGCCGTCGTCGCGCCGTCGAAAAGAACGGTCGTCGTTCGCTTAATTCTTCCGTTGCGTCGCGGCGCGGCGCCGGGCGAAGAGCGTTGAAGCCTTCAAACGTCGAAAACGAATATCAAGAAATAAAAAAACGCCGAATGAAAAGGGCGAAGAAAATAAAAAGGAAGTTGGGCCGCGCTCGATGATCAAAACCGAAGATTTAACGAAGCAATACGGAAAACTTTTCGCGTTGAAAAATTTAACGCTCGAGTTGAACGAAGGCGACCTTTTCGGCTTCATCGGCCCGAACGGTTCCGGTAAAACGACGACGATGAAGATGCTCGCGACGCTGTTGCAGCCGACGTACGGCGAAGCGTACGTTTGCGGGCTTTCGATTTATACGAAACCGAAAGAAATTCGGCGCTTGATCGGCTTCATGCCCGACTTTTTCGGCGTTTACGACGACATGAAGGTCATCGAGTACCTGGAATTTTTCGCGGCGGCGTACCGAGTGCGGGGCGAAGCGCGTCGGAAAATTTGCAACGAGGTTCTCGAACTCGTCGACTTGGGGTACAAGCGGGAAGCGTTGGTGACGAGCTTAAGCCGCGGGATGACGCAACGGCTCGGGTTGGCGCGCGTTCTGCTGCACGACCCGCAAGTTTTACTCCTCGACGAACCGGCCAGCGGGCTCGACCCGCGCGCTCGCATCGAGATTCGCGAGTTGTTGAAGCGTTTGGGCGGTCGCGGCAAGACGATTATGGTCTCGAGCCATATTCTGCCGGAATTGGCCGACGTCTGCAATAAAGTCGGGATTATCGAGCGCGGCGAACTCCTCGTCGACGCCCGCGTCGAGGACGTGATGAAGCGCGTTCGCGACCAAGTCGTCGTTTTGGTCGAGTTAGCCGAGCCGAAAGACGAGAATTTCGGGAAGAAATTCGACGAATGCGCGAAGTTCCTGACCGACGACGCGATCGTCGAGTCGGTCGAGAGAACGAAAAACGACGCGCTTCGCGTCTTGATCGAAAAAGGGAAGGGGCTCGACGATTACTCCGCGCTCCTGACGCGGTTGATCGAGCGCGGTTTCCGGATTCGCTCTTTCCGAGAAGAGGAGGTGAACCTCGAAACGGCGTTTATGACGCTGACGCGCGGGATTACCGCTTAATTTATTCGGAAAAACGCTTTCAAACGGCGTCGTCGCGTTGGAGACGGCGCCGACGTCTTGTCGCGACGAGGCTTTTCGCAAAAATAAGGAACCGGAACGAATGAAACGTTGGGGCTTGAGCGCGGCGTTGGTCGCGAGTTTGGGAATGAGCGCGGGCGTCGCGTCGGCGCAACGCGTTACGTTGAAACCGGCGCCGGAAAAAACGAGCGTCGAAAAGGTCGCGTCGCCGAAAAAAGAGTCGGAAAAAGAGACGGAGAAAGCGGAGCCCGAACCGAAAAAATCGGCGGCGAAAGAACCGGCGAAGAGCCCCGCGACCCGCAAAACGTCGCCGACGGCCAAGCCGAACGCCGACTCCGGAATTTTAACGCCGCCGCCGACGTCGCCGCTCGAACCGCGAACGCCGCAAGAGCTCGACGCGAAATATCCGGTCGTTCCGGACGCGCTCCGAATGACGCTCGAAGAGTTGATTCCGACGAAGGAACTGCGCAACGTTCGCGTTTTGAAGGCGATGGCGCGGATTCCGCGCGCCGAGTTCGTTACGAAGGAGTTTCGCGAATACGCGTATCAAGACGCCGCGCTCCCGATCGGCGAAGGACAAACGATCTCCGCGCCCTTTATCGTTGCGTATATGACGGAAATGCTCGACCCGCAACCGACCGACCGCGTTTTGGAAATCGGGACGGGGAGCGGGTACCAAGCGGCGGTTCTAAGTTGCTTGGTTTCCGAAGTTTATTCGATCGAAATCGTCAAAAATCTCGGGCGCCGCGCCGCCGAAACGCTGAAAAAACTCGAATACGACAACGTTTTCGTTCGCGTCGGCGACGGATACCAAGGTTGGCCGGAAGCCGCGCCGTTCGACAAAATCATCGTTACTTGTTCGCCGGAGGACGTGCCGCAACCGCTCCTCGACCAACTCAAAGAGGGCGGCAAGTTGATTATTCCGGTCGGCGAACGTTATCAACAGTATTTCGTTCTTTGCGAAAAGAAAGACGGTAAAATCGAGCGTAAAGAGCTGATTCCGATCTGCTTCGTTCCGATGACCGGCGAAGCGGAGGAAAAGCGCGTCGATCTTCCCGATCCGGCGAAACCGAGCGTCGTCGGCGGCGGTTTCGAGGAAATCGTCCGTTCCGCGCTTGTCGCGTCGCGAGAAGATGGGAGGGATAGTCAAGATGAAACGACCGCGCAAGAAAGAGAAACGAAAAGCGACGATTCCGCCGATAAGAAAAGCGAGAAGTCGAACGAATTGGCGATCGAGCTCCCGCCGCGCCTCCCGACGCCGGTCGGCTGGTACGCGACGCGGAACGTTTACGTCGCCGAACGGGACGACGCGCCGGAGGGAAGCCGGGTTTGCGTTTGCGACAACGCTTCGGTGCAAGAGGAGCATCGCAAAAAAGACCGCAACGAAGCGCGCTTCGCGGCGGCGACGCTTCCGGAGAATCGTCGTGAACTTTCGAGCGATTTCGCGAATCTAAAAGAGCGTCAGCGCGAACGCGAAATGTACTGTCATTTGCGGCAGTTTATTCCGGTCGACGGGACGAAAGTGAAGAAAATCGTCCTGACCGGCCAAGCGCGCGCTCTCGACTTGCAAGCGACCGAAGGCCGACAAACGGTTCCGTTGGCGCGAATCGTCTTTTTCGACCGCAATCGCAAGCCGATCGCCGACGAAATCCTTTGGGCCGCGTCCGCCGGAACGTTCGACTGGCGCGAAATGAGCGAAGAAATCGCCGTGCCGCGCCGCGCGACCGAAGCGTCGTTGCAAATTGGGATTCTCGAAGGCGTCGGAACGGTCGAACTCGACGCGATCGAGTTGAAAAACAAGTTCGAAAAGACCGAACGCGGGAATCGACGGTAAATTTAACGTCGACGTCGGCGAAATAATCGGGAAAATTGACAAAAAAAGTAGGAAATAAGTTAAACCTACTTGACGCCGACGCGAAAATGTGAAAAAATAAGTAATAGACGCGACGGGAACGTCGATTTTTCGTTGTTAGGAGCCAAAAAAATAATGTCGACTAAAATAGGCGATAATTTTGGGGCCGGGCCGTTGAGCTCGCGTTTAGACGAAGCGTTGGCGTTCGCTTCCGACCTTCATCGCGAACAACTGCGCAAGATCGGTCGCGTTCCATATTTGTCGCATTTGCTCCGCGTCGCCGGATTGGCGCTCGATTTCGGCGCTTCCGAAGACGTCGCGATCGCCGCGCTCCTGCACGACGCGGTCGAAGATTGCGGCGGAATGGAGACCGAGGCGATTATTCGCGAACGTTTCGGCGATTTCGTCGCCGACGTCGTGTTGGAGACTTCCGATTCGACGACCGCCGACGCGAACCGCAAGGCGCCTTGGCGCGAGCGTAAGGAAGCGTATTTGACGCATTTGCGAACCGGTTCCGAAGCCGCCGCGCTCGTGAGCGGGTGCGATAAGTTGGACAATATGACGTCCCTTATTCGAGCGATGGAACTCGCGGGATCCGAGGCGACGCTGTCGCGTTTCAAAGGCGGGAGCGCCGACTTAATTTGGTATTACG
>JAFTUJ010000543.1 GCA_017466305.1 Thermoguttaceae bacterium | reverse complement strand
GCTTCGTTTGCTTTATGAGCTTCGTTCGCTTTCTCGGCTTTTCGCTTTATGAGCTTCGTTCTCTTTATCGGCTTTTCGCTTTATTAGCTTCTTCGCTTTATTAGCTTCGTTCGCTTTATCGGCTTTTCGTTTCGAAAAAATCCGTTCGTTCGAAAGGCAAGAAACGCCGCCCCCGGTTGCAAGGGCGACGTTTGCGTTCCGCCGGCGTCGCGTCGATCCAAGTCAGAAGTCGCGCCGGCGTCGCGGCGTCAGACCGATTCCGTCATTTGGAAGATCGGCAACAGCAACGCGATAATGATGTAAAAGACGGCGCCCGCGAGGATAAGGAGCATCATCGGTTCCAAGAGGCGCACCATCACGTCGATTTTTTTCGCGAGGTCGCGTTCGAGCGACTCCGAAAGGTTGAGCAACACCTTTTCCAACGTGTTCGACTCTTCCGCGATCGAAATCATCGTCATCGCTTGCGGCGGAATTAGCCCGCTGTCGGCCAACGGTTTCGACAACGGTTCCCCCGCCGAAACGCAGTCGACCGCCTTTTCGACCGCCTGCTGCATCAGCGCGTTCCCGGTCGAGCGCGAACTAATTTCGAGCGCGCGCAAAATCGGAACGCCGTTTTGCAAGAGCGTTCCCAAGACGCGGCAAAGTTTCGAAACGCAGGCGCCCTGCGCGACCGGCCCCATTACCGGCAACCTCAACTTCCAACGGTCCATCGCGCGGCGTCCGGCCTTCGTTTTCATTTGAATCCGCAAGATAACGAAAACGGCGAACATCGCGCCCAACGCGTAAAGCCCGTATTTTCCGCAAAAACCGCGAAACGCCAAGAGCCAAACGGTCGCGATCGGCAGGTCTTTGCCGCTGTCGACCAACGATTGGAACATCGGCTCGAACTTCGGAACGAACGCGATCAACAGCACCGAAACGATCAAAATCCCAACGGTTAGCAAAACGGTCGGGTAAATCATCGCGCCGGTAATTTTCGAACGAATTTCCGCTTGGTCCTCCATAAACTTCGACGTTCGTTTCAACGCGTCTTCAAGGAACGCCCCTTCCGACCCGGCGCGAATGACGCTGATCGTTAGGTCGTCGAAGACTTTCGAGTGCGACGCGAACGCCGCGTCGACGCTTTGCCCGTCCGCGATCTGCTCGCCGATGTCGGCGACGACTTCGCGGAGGCGCGGATGCGGCGTCTGTTTCCCGAGCGCGCTAAAAGCGGTCAAGACGGGGACGCCGTTTTCAAGGAGTTCGCTCAATTGCGTCAAAAAGGCGGCGATCGCGGTCGCGGGCGGCTTACGCGCGAACCACTTCGACACGTCGACGTCGTTTTTATGCGCGTCCTCGACCGAAATCGGGAAGAGCCGCTGCGCCGCCAAGCGGTCGAGAACGTCTTTTTTGGTGTTCGCCGTCATCCGTCCGACGACGTCTTTTCCGGCGCTGTTTTTCGCTTTATATTTAAAATCCGGCATAAAAATTTTACGTTTTTCGGGGGGAAAATCCGTCCGCCGCCGCGCAAACGAACGTTGACAAGCCGTTCGGCAAACCGTTTGGCGGCGACGTAAGT
The DNA here is from genome assembly GCA_017466305.1 of Thermoguttaceae bacterium. Lineage (GTDB taxonomy): Bacteria > Planctomycetota > Planctomycetia > Pirellulales > Thermoguttaceae > RUG369. The sequence goes on along the minus strand of JAFTUJ010000543.1, from coordinate 7,042 downwards.
TCGGCGAAATCGACGCTTAGCCGATCAATTTCTCGTAAAGTTCGGCGTACTTGCGCGCGCTTTGCTTCCAAGAGAGGTCGAGCGACATCGCCGTTTTCATCATCTTCGCCCAGTCGTTCGGACGTCGGCGATAGCAGTGGAGCGCCCAATCCATCGCCTTCGACATATCCTCGGCGGTTCCCCAGTAGAAGATGAAACCGTCGGCGACGCCCGCGTCGATATTTTCGTCCGACGCGTTGACGACGGAGTCGCGGAGGCCCCCGACGTCGCGAACGAGCGGAAGCGTTCCGTATCGGAGCGAGTACATTTGGTTGAGGCCGCAAGGTTCGTATCGGCTCGGCATCAGGAAGACGTCGGCGCCCGCTTCGATTTGGTGCGAAAGCTCGACGGAGAAGGTCTCGCGAACGGCGAAGTTGCGCGGATAACGAGCCGCCAAGCGTTTGAAACGGTCGGCGAGAACGCGGTCGCCGGAACCGAGAATCGCGAACTGAACGTTTTCCCGTTCGATAAATTCGCCGGCCAAATCGGCGATCAGGTCGAGCCCTTTTTGCTCGTCGAAACGACTGACGACGCCGAAAAGCGGCGTTCGCGCTTCGACCGGAAGCCCGAGCATCTCTTGCAACGCGGCCTTGCACTTCGGTTTATTTTCGAGAACCGTTTCGACGTCGTAATTCGCGGCCAAGAACGGGTCGGTCGCCGGGTTCCAATCGTCGACGTCGACGCCGTTCAAAATGCCGGTCAAGTCGGCGGCGCGCCCTTGCAAAACGCCTTGGAGCTTTTCGCCAAACGCTTCCGTTTGAATTTCTTGCGCGTACGACGGGCTGACGGTCGTGATCGCGTCGCTAAAAACGATTCCGGATTTCAGGAGGTTTAGCTGGCCGTAAAACTCCATTTTATCATACGAGAAATAACTCCAGTCGAGGCCGGTCAGCTCCATCGCGCCGCGCCAAAATCGGCCTTGATGCCGCATATTGTGAAGCGTCAAGACCGACTTGATCTTGTCGAAGCGGTTCGCCGGAACCTCCGGGTCGATCAAACGCGGACGAACGCCGAAAAACGTCGCCGGTTCGTTGGCGAACCGCGAACGCGACTTGTACGCCGCTTCCAAAAAGACCGGAACGAGCCCCGTTTGCCAGTCGTTCGCGTGTAAAATGTCGACGTCGAGGTCGAGCGCCGCGATCAGCTCCAAAACCGCGCGGCAGAAGAAGGAGTAACGCTCGCAGTTGTCGCCGTAATCGACGCCTTGGTAATTGTAGAGCCCGTCGCGATAAAAATAATCGTCGTGTTCGATGAAATAAACGTCGACGTCGGCGTCGACAAGTTTCGCATGTCGAACGCCCGCGCCTTTGACGACGTTTCCGACGCGGACGTCGAGCGCGACGCCGCGAAGAGGGGTCAAGCGTTCGCCGGAACGTTCGAAATATTCGCGAACGCATTTGTACAACGGCGTAACGATCGTCGCTTTATGCCCAAGTTGAGAAAGCGCCTTCGGCAGCGCGCCGCAGACGTCCGCCAACCCGCCCGTTTTGGAAAACGGCGCCGCTTCGCTGGTCGCAAATAAAATATGCATCGTTTCACCTTCATCCCGTCGCGGACGCGGCGCACGTTGAATCGCCTCGCGTCCGAAAAATGTCCAAAAATATCGTTCTCGCCCCGCGTCGAGCGTTCGACCGGCGAACGGTTGGCCGGCGAACGGTTGACCGTCGAACGGTTGGCCGGCGAACGGTTGACCGGCGAACCGTTGACCGTCGAACAGTTGACCGGCGAACGGTTGGCCGGCGAACGGTTGGCCGTCGAACGGTCGACCGTCGAACGGTTGACCGTCGAACGGTTGACCGTCGAACGCTCGCGCGCGCGAATCGCGGTCGGTCGGTCGGTCGCTTCGCAATCGCCGCGACGCCCCGAGCCGGTCGCCGAGACGCGCGACGCGCAACCTAAGCCGCGCCGACCGTTTTAGTAAAATAGCAAATTTAGGTAAAAGCGGAAAGCCGACCCAACCGCCGTCGCGCCGCTTTTACTCTAATTTACCATAAATTGACGAATTGCAAAGTTGCGCGCGCCGTCGAGCGGCCAAAATTCACATTTTTTCAGTCTATAGAAAATTTTCGTCCGAAAAAAATTCCCCTCGCCGTTCCTTACGTCGGCGACGGCGGCGCAAACGCAAGCTCGTCAACCGTTTTCGCGCGAACGCGCCGTCTAGGAACGACGCGCTAAATTTACCGATTATCAAGAAAAAAACGGAAAGTTCGATTTCGCGCCCTCGCGCCCCCTTGACGCGCTCCCCCTTTCGGGCGTAAAATAGCGCCGGGCGGTCGTCGCGTTCGCCGACGCGGCGTTCCCGATTTCCCTTTTTTCCTTATTTTCCCCAACGTCCCTAAATTATCGTCGTTATTTTCCCCGTTTCCCGTTCCTCGCCCATTTTATCGATTCCGACGTTTTATTTCACCGGTCGCCCCGTCCTCCTATGAGCGCGCTCAAAGCAAAAGAAAACAAGATTTGGATCACCCGCCCCTACGACCCCGACGTCGTCGCTCGGCTCGCGAAGCAAACCGGCGTTTCGCCGCTGGTCGCGCAGGCGCTCGTCGCTCGCAAGACGACCGACCCGGAAAAGATCGTTCTTTTCTTGGCGCCGCCCAACCTTTCGCGCGGACTCTACGCGCCGGAACGTCTCCCCGGTTGCGCCGAGGCCGCTCGCGTTTTGGCCGACGCCGTTCGCGCCGGAAAGAAAATCGTCGTTTACGGCGACTACGACGTCGACGGTATGACGGCGACCGCGATTCTGCTCCAAGCGATTCAAACGGTCGGCGGACGCGTCGGTTATTACGTCCCGAACCGGCTCGAAGAGGGATACGGGCTCAACAGCGCGACGCTCAAACGGCTCCGCGAAGACGAAGGCGCCGACGTCGTCGTTACGGTCGACTGCGGAATCACCAGCTTAAAAGAAGCGGAATACGCTCGCGAAATCGGGCTCGAACTGATCGTTACCGACCACCACACGCCGATCGTCGACCCGGAAACCGGGAAGCAAATTTTGCCGGACGCCGCCGCGATCGCGCACCCGCGACTGGAAATCGACGGTTTTCCCCCTTACCCTTGCCCGGAACTTTGCGGCGCCGCGGTCGCGTTGAAGCTCGCTTGGGGGCTCGGCAAGGAAATGGCGGGCGGCGAAAACACGTCGCCGGAAATGCGCGCCTTCCTCATTCGCGCCGTCGGCTTGGCCGCGCTCGGCACCATCGCCGACGTCGTTCCGTTGCAGGACGAAAACCGCACGATCGTTCGCTTTGCGTTAGCGCAAAGTTTCATTAGCGACATGCCGCTCGGGCTGAAATACTTGATCGAAGTCGCCGGAATCAACCCGAATAAAAAGCTGACGAGCGAAGACGTCGGCTTCTCGATCGCGCCGCGCCTGAACGCCGCCGGTCGCGAAGTCTTGCACGAACGTTCGCCGAAAGACGAAGAGGACGAACTCAACTGGCAAATCGCGAAATCGCTCCTCGAAAACCCTTGCCGACTCGCGGTCGCCGGGCAAATGGGGCTCGCCGGACTCGGGGTCGAGTTGCTCGTTACCGACCGTCCGGAGCGGGCCCGCGAACTCGCGCCGTTCGTCAACAACCTGAACGCGACGCGGCAAAAGCTCGAGCGCAAAATAATGGCCGACGCGCTCAAAATGATCGAGGAACATTACGCGGACGACCCGGCGTTCGTCTTGGCGAGCCGCGATTGGCACCCCGGCGTCGTCGGCGTCGTCGCGGGCCGTTTAGCCGAACGTTTTTACCGCCCGACGGTGATGATCGCGTTGCGCAACGCCGACCCGAGCGCCGGGAGCGCGCGCGGCGTTCCGGACTCGAATTTCAACCTTTACGACGCGTTCGACGCTTGCTCGGAGCATCTCGAACGCTTCGGCGGACACGCGGCCGCCGCCGGACTCGGAATCAAAGAGGCGAACATTCCGGCCTTCCGCGCCGCGTTTTGCGATTACGTCGAAAACCATTTTTCGCCGCAGGAGCGCGTTCCGAAACTTTACCTCGACGGCGAGTTCCCGTTCTCGGCGCTGAACTTCCAAGCGGTTTCCGACCTCGACAAGATGTCGCCGTTCGGCGCGGAAAACCCGCGTCCGATTTTCGCCGCGTACGGCGTTTCGCTCGTCGGAACCGCGCGACGCGTCGGCGGAGGAAAGCCGAAACCGGGCGCGCCTCCCGGAGAGCAGCCGATCGGGCGCACCTTTTCGGGACGTTTCCGCCAATTTCACGACGAGCGTCGCGCCGTCGCGTTCGGTTGCGGCGATTGGGTCGACGAAATGAACGCGCTCGTCGAAGCGAACCCGAACGTTAAATTCGACGTCGCTTACCAAGTCGTCTTCAACGATTATTTCGGGCAAGTCGAGCTGCGCCTGCAAGACTGGCGCGTCGCCGAGTAACGCCCCGTTTTCCGCATACCCGTTATTCCCGGGCGGTCGACAAAATCCCCCAAACCGCCCCGTTCCCCCATTTTTCCAATTATCCGAAATTTTAAGGAACCAACGATGCGTAAAATTTTCGCCGCCGCTCTTTCCTTCGCTCTTTTAGGCGCCGCGTTCGCTCTTTCCGCGTCGAACGTCGCCGCTCAAGACGCTGCGAAACCGGCTCGAACGTTCGAGGAATACGTCCCTTGGCTCGCGCAAACCGGGCTCGACCTGACCGACTATCACATTCACCTGCGCGGCGGAATGACGGCGGAAAAAGCGGTCGAACGCGCTCGCAAAACCGGCCTCAAGAGCGGCGTCCTTGAAAATCACGGGCGCGACTGGCCGCTCTCGTCGAACGAAATTCTCGACAAATTTATCGCCGACGTCGAAGCGTACAACGCGACGCTTCCGCAAGCCGAGCGCGTCAAAATCGGGATTCAAGTCAACGACCGCGACTGGTTCAAGACGATCGACCCGAAAATTTACCGCCGCCTCGACTACGTTCTCGCCGACACAATGATTATGGGCGTCGGCGCGGACGGCAAACCGCAAAAACTTTGGCTCCTTCCGAAAGATTACGAGACCGACGAAGACGTTTGGTTCGAACGCTACTTCCAACACTGCATGACGGTCGTCAACGAGCCGGTCGACATTCTTGCCAACGTTACCTATCTTCCCGATTTTATCGCCGACCGTTACGACGAACTTTGGACGGAAGCGCGGATGCGAACGCTGATTCAAGCGGCGATCGACAACAACGTCGCGCTGGAAGTGCAAGCGGAATCGGTGTTTCCGAAACCGCGTTTCGTCGAGTTGGCGCTGGAAATGGGCGCGAAGTTGAGCTTCGGTTCGAACAACTTCGACGACGTGTTGAAAGATTCGTCCGCTTGGCAAGCGACGATCGAACGTTTCGAAATCAAAAACGAAAATCTTTGGCGCGACGGTCGTTGGGAAGCCGCGAAGTAAGCCGTTTCGATTCCTTTCGTCTTAACGAAACCGGAAAAATCGCTCTTGCGTCCGCCGCGAAAAAACGTTAAACTCGCGCCGGACGCAACTTTTTTCCGCGTTCCCGACCAATTTTTCCCTTTTAATTAACGAACCAAGACCCCCGACGAGGCAAGCGAAATGGCGACTCCCCAAGCGCAAAAGCAAGCGGTTTCAACGACTTCGGACGTTCGACGCGAACATTTGCGCGTCGTCGGCGCGCCGGAAACGCCGTCGTCCGTTCCGAACGAAGTCGCCGTTTCTTTCGAGTCGACCGCGCTTTCGCCCGCCGATTCGGAGTCGCTCGCCTTCGCCCGCGACGTGTTGCTCTCCGAGAGCCGCGCGATTTTGGATCAAGTCGAACGCCTCGACCGCCGTTTTTGCGACGCGGTTTCGCTGTTGACCTCTTGTTCCGGAAGCGTCGTCGTCACCGGGATGGGCAAAGCCGGCCTAATCGGGCGTAAAATCTCGGCGACGCTCTCGTCGACCGGGACGCCGAGTCATTTCCTTCACCCGGCGGAGGCGTTTCACGGCGATTTAGGGACGGTTCGTCCGGACGACGTCGTTTTAGCGTTGTCGTACAGCGGCGAAACGGAGGAGCTTTCGCAAATTTTAGCGCCGTTGCGTTCCCGTTCGATTCCGATCGTTTCGATCGTTTCGACGGCGGCGAGTTCGCTGGGGCGCGCGTCGACGTTGGTTTTGGAAATCGGTTCGATCGAAGAGGCGGACTCGCTCCGTTTGGCGCCGAGTTCGAGCGCGGCGGCGATGTTGGCGGTCGGCGACGCGTTGGCGTTGGCGGCGAGTCGACGGCGCAAGTTCCGAGCGGAGGACTTCGCGAAGTTTCACCCGGGCGGTTCTTTAGGTCGACGTTTAAGCCGCGTCGACGACCTGATGCGTCCTCTTTCGCAATGTCGAATCGCGTCGGACGCCTTGTCGATTCGCGAAATTTTCGTTTCCTGCCGCAAGCCGGGCCGCCGCGTCGGCGCGATTCTGTTGACCGACGACGAAGGCCGCTTAACCGGCGTTTTCACCGACGCGGACTTAGCGAAACTCTTCGAAACCCGCGACGCCGATTTCTTCGACCGTCCGATTCGCGACGCGATGACGCGTTTCCCGTCGGTCGTTCGAAGCGGCGCTCTAATGTCGGAGGCGCTCGCGACGTTGAGTTCGCGCAAAATCAGCGAACTTCCGGTCTTAGACGAGCGCGGCGTCCCGCTCGGCGTCCTCGACGTTACCGACTTAGTCGACTTTTTCCCGACGCCGTTCGAGCCGGCGAACTAAACGTCGCCGCGCCCGCCGCTTAAACAAAAACGCCGTCCTTAGGCGGGTGTCCGTAAAACAGTTAAGCGTCCCTATGAAAAGTTCATAGGGACGCTTTTTTTCGTAATCATGCGGCAGCGCCCAATACGCACTACACCGAAGGGGGTGTATAGAAGTGCGCCCTTTATCTGTTCGACAAATTGGAATTTACAGTTATCTATACTCATTTGGAATTTCGATATGAAATGTCTCACACAATAGCTTCACATCATGTACATCATTTTCATCAAATTCATATCCCAAATGGAACATTACTTGACTATATGGTTCAATACAAGAAACCTCTATCTCCTC
>JAFTUJ010000542.1 GCA_017466305.1 Thermoguttaceae bacterium | reverse complement strand
GGGAGGCGTCGGTCAACCGGGGCCGGGTTGGCCTGATTCGAACGGAAAAGCGGGGAACGTCGATCGACCGGGGCCGGGTTGGCCCGAATCGAGCGGAAAACCGGGGGACGTCGGGCAACCGAAACCCGATTTCGGTTGGAGCGAAAGGGACGCGGAGGCTTGGAGTCGATTTTCTTTTGAAGACGCTTGGAGCCGTTGGAACGATCGGGCGGCGTTCGAAGAATTTTGGAGCGGAACGTTTGACGCCGAACCGTCGTCGACCGCGCCGGAGCCGAGCGAGGCGCTCGTTAAAGCGGAGGAAGTCGGGACGGGCGGCAAACCGACCGACGTCGGGGCGACCGAGCCTTGCGTCGCGTCGACTTGCGATTCCGTTTGCGCCGAACCTTGCGTCGCGTCGACTTGCGATTCCGTTTGCGCCGAACCTTGCGTCGCGTCGACTTGCGATTCCGTTTGCGCCGAGCCTTGCGTCGCGTCGGCTTGCGATTCCGTTTGCGCCGAACCTTGCGTCGCGTCGACTTGCGATTCCGTTTGCGCCGAGCCTTGCGTCGCCGAGCCTTGCGGAGATTGCGGCGATTTGAAACGGCGCGCGACTTGCGAATCGTCGATTTAACGGCGGCGTTCGGTAAAAAAAGTCGGAAAAAATTAAACGAAATAAAAGCGAAAAAAAAGAAAAAAAGCGAGAACGGAGGAGCGATGGGAGCGACGAGCGGCGAACCGGAAGTCGTTTTGTACACCGACGGCGCGTGCAGCGGGAACCCCGGGCCCGGCGGTTGGGCGTTCGTGATGCGGCACCTGCCGACCGGAAAGGAAATCGAACGCTCCGGCGGCGAGCGCGAAACGACGAACAACCGAATGGAGCTGCAAGCGGTCGTCGAGGGACTGTCGGCGTTGAAGCGACCGACGGCGGTAAGAATCGTCAGCGACAGCGCTTACGTCTTGAACGGTTTGTCGAGTTGGATCGCGAACTGGAAGCGGAACGGTTGGCGGCGTCGCGAAAAGAGCGGCTGGGCGGAGGTGAAAAATCTCGACCTTTGGAAGAAGCTCGACGAACTAACCGCGTCGCACTCCGTTCAGTTTGAGAAGATTAAGGGACACTCCGGACATCCCGAGAACGAGCGTTGCGTCGAACTAGCGGTTCAAGAATGGAAAAAGATTCGCGGCGAACGTTAGAATAGCGGAAATAGGCGGTTTAAGCGGTTGGGGCGGAACGGGCGAACGTCGGACGGTTGGTCGGCGGTCGCGCGAAGCGCCAAACGTCGAGCTTGGTAAGAAGCCCGCCGAGCCGTCCGCGCCGCGTTTCGTTCGGTTTGAGAAGATCAAGGGGCGCTCCGGGCGTCCCGAGAACGAGCGTTGCGACGAACTCGCGGTTCAAGAATGGAAAAAGATTCGCGGCGAACGTTAGAATAGCGGAAATAGGCGGTTTAGGCGGTTTAAGCGGAACGGGCGAACGTCGGACGGTTGGTCGGCGACGTTCGGCGCGAATCGGATTCGGCAATAAACCCAACCGGGCGAACGTCGGGCGGTTGGTCGGCGGCGGTCGCGCGAACCGGACTCGGCAAAATAAACAAAATAGGCGAAGGTCGGACGGGGGAGCGGCGACGTTCGGCGCGTTGGAACGAGCATAATATTTGTTAGATTGGTAAGAATAGGAGAGATAGTTAAAGAAAGGAAGGGCGCGAATGTCCGAATATTTGGAGGTCGCGATTCGAGCGGCGCGCGAAGCGGGCGCGATTTTGAAGGAAAAACTGGGGAAGGTCGGGTTTCGCGAGAAGAATCCGGCCGACTTGGTAACCGAAGCCGACGTCGCGGCGCAGGCGAAGATCGCGGAGATTGTGTCGACGGCGTTTCCGGAACATTACTTCATCGGCGAAGAGCCGCAAAGTTCGCTCGGCCCCGACGCGCCGCGCCTTAAGAACGTTTTGCGCGAAGAAGAGTGCGGAAGCGGCGCCCCGGCCGATTTGCCGTTCACTTGGATCGTCGACCCGCTCGACGGAACGACCAACTTCGTTCACCGCGTTCCTTTTTTCGGAACGTCGATCGCGCTGACTCGGGGGAACGAGATTCTTTGCGGCGTCGTTTACGACCCGAACGCCGACGAACTTTTTGCCGCCGAACGGGGCGCCGGAGCGTTCCTCAACGGCAAGCGGCTCCGAACCGGCGGTTTTACGCGACCGACGCAAGCGCTGACGGCGGTTTCCTTTCCGACGCAAACGACGCCGTTTTCGCCCGATTATTTAGCGTTTCAACGTTGCGTTCCGGTCTGCCAAGCGATGCGCCGCACCGGGTCGACCGCGCTGAACTTGGCGTACGTCGCCGCCGGACGCTTCGACGCGAAAATTTGCCAATGCGCGCACCCTTGGGACGTCGCCGCCGGCGTTCTTCTCGTTTTGGAAGCGGGCGGCGTCGCGACGAACACCGACGGACGCCCGTTCGACTTGGCGGTCAAACCGCTCCTCGCGACCGCCAACGCCGAGCTGCACGGCGCGTTTTTGAAGTTGCTCAACGACTGAACCGCCCTGCGAAAGGCGTTTGCGCCGTTAAAAAGGTTGAAGTTTAACGGTTGAAACGCCGTCGACGTTGTTAAAAAGGTTGAAGTTTAACGGTAGAAATAATGTCGCCGCCGT
>JAFTUJ010000541.1 GCA_017466305.1 Thermoguttaceae bacterium | reverse complement strand
TCGGCTTGAACCGGCGCGGCGTCGGCGGCGGGCGCTTCGGCTTGCTTCGCTTGTTCGTAGTCGCGAATCATTTCGACGTCGGTCGCTTCGGTCGGCTCGACTTGCGCGCCTTGGCTAATGAACTGAACGCCTTCGACGACGACGCGATCGCCCGGTTCGAGACCGGAGTCGACGACCGCCGTAATGCCGAGCGTTCGTTCGGAAACGATCGGGCGTTGAATCGTTTTGTTTTCCGCGTCGACGACCCAAACGTAGGGCTCGCCTTTAGCGTTGCGGAAGAGCGCTTGTTGCGGAATGAGCATCCCGTTCGGACGTTCGCCGTATTTCACAAAGGCGCGAACGAACATCCCCGGGAGGAGAGCGCCGTTGAGGTCTTTCCAATTCGGGTTGTCGAAGACCGCGCGGACGGCGACCGTCCCAACCGACGCTTCGACGGAGTTGTCGACGAATTCGACGTTCCCGGTCAGCGGGTAACGCGTTCCGTCTTCAAGTTCGATTTCGACCTCCGCGCCTTGGAAATACGGGCAAAGCGTTTCCCCGTCTTGCGGGTGGAGCGTCGCGAGGGCCGACGCGGCGGACGGTTTCAGGTCGACGTAAATTTTGTCGATTTGTTGAATCGTCGTCATCGCGAGCGGTTGGCCGGTCGAGACGAGCGCGCCTTGGGTAACTTGCGAGAAACCGACGCGACCGGAAATCGGCGCTTCGACGCGGCAGTATTTGATGTTCAACTCGGCGAGCGCGAAATCGGCTTGCGCGTTCGCGAAGGAGCTGGCCGTCGTGTCGGCGTCTTGTTGGCTCGTCGCGTTTTTATTGATCAAGCTCTCGACGCGCTCGTTTTGCTTCGTCCAAAATTCGACCTGCGCTTTCGCTTTCGCGAGATTTTGAACGTAAATATCTTCGTCGATTTGATAAAGTTGCTCGCCCGCTTCGACCGCGGTCCCTTCGACAAAATGGCGTTCTTTAACGATTCCGCTAACTTGCGGGCGCACTTCCGCGACGTTATAAGCCGCGGTGCGTCCCGGGAGTTCGAGAATCAACGGAACCGCTTCCGTTTTGACGGTGTAAACGCCGACTTGCGGAATTTGCGGGGCGGCCGATTGAACGTCCGGCCCGGCGGCGGCCGCTTCGTCTTTTTTCAAACCAAGTTTAACCAACGTCGAGTCGAGTTGTTCGCAGCCGGAAAACGCGACGAGAGCGGAGCAAACCGCGACGGCGCAAATCGGCAAACGCGAAGACGACGAGAGACGACGCCCGACGGCGCCGAAACGAAACGCTTGCATTTTTTTCTCAATTATTCTTAACGGGAACCGCTTGAAAGCGGCGATTCGGGCAAAGCGGCGTCCGTCGCGCAACGTCAAAAGAAGCGAACAGGGGAACGCGCGTGGAAGCCGCTACCGGTAGAATTTAGTTTATTATCGTCGATATTCTTCGCTCGTCAAGGAGGGGACGCGACGGAAAAAGCGGCGTTTAGGTCGACTTTTCCGACGTCGGCCCTTAAAATCGGAAGCGGTTCGGCGAACAAAAAAATTTCCCTTAAGTACGCGAACGGTTGCGTTTCGTTACCGCGAAATGAAATTTTTTCCAAAAAAAGAAAAATTTTCTTCCCGCGTTCGTTCGGCCCCTTCCCTTGGTCGCGGCGCGTTTTTGGGTATAATTAATAACGACGGTCGCGCCGCCGGCGTTTCCGTTTTTTCCTTTCGCCGTTCGATTGTTTCCGTCGAGCGCTTCCGTCGTTTTTTCCTTTTTTCCCGTTTTTTCCTTTTTTCGCCCGCCCGCCGACTTACCGCGATGTCCGCCGACGCCCTAACCGCCCGCATTTACCAAACGCTCGCCGACGCGTTCGGCTATCGAACGTTCCGCCCTTACCAAGAGGAGATCGTCCGCGCGCTCCTCGACCGCCGCGACGTTTTCGCGGTGATGCCGACCGGCGGCGGAAAGTCGCTTTGCTATCAGCTCCCCGCGCTCCTGACGCCCGGCGTTTGCGTCGTCGTCAGCCCGCTTTTGTCGCTGATGAAAGATCAAGTCGACGCCGCGCAAAAGAACGGAATCTGCGCCGCGACGCTAAACTCGACGACCTCGCTCGCCGAGTTGCGCGAAATTTACGCGTCGATCGACCGCCGAACGCTCGACTTGCTTTACGTCTCGCCGGAGCGGTTCAACACGACGCGCTTTCAAGAGTTTTTGAAGTCGGTCGAACTCGGCTTTTTCGCGATCGACGAAGCGCACTGCATTTCGCAATGGGGACACAACTTCCGCGCCGACTACCTCGAACTCGGCCAAATCGCCGACCTTTTCCCGAACTGCCCGATCGCCGCCTTCACCGCGACCGCGACCGACCGCGTTTCGGAGGACGTGCAAACGCTCCTGAAACTCCGCGACCCGTTTTGCGTCCGCGCGTCGTTCGACCGACCTAACCTCTTTTATCAAATCGCTTACAAAGAGGATTTCGACCGCCAACTCCTCGACTTTCTCCGGGAAACGCCGGACGAATCGGGCGTCGTTTACCGCTCGACGCGCAAAAACGTCGAGAAGACCGCCGAATTCTTGCGCAAACAGGGTTTCAAAGCGGAAGCGTATCACGCCGGGCTGACCGACGCGGAACGGGCCCGCGTTCAAGACGCGTTCGCCAACGACGAAACGCCGATCGTCGTCGCGACGGTCGCTTTCGGGATGGGGATCGACAAATCGAACGTCCGTTTCGTCGTTCACGGCGACTTACCCAAAGACGTCGAAAGCTATTACCAAGAAACGGGCCGAGCCGGTCGCGACGGCGCCCCGGCGCGCTGTCTCCTCGTGTACGGTTATCAAGATATCGCGATTCACCGGAGTTTCCTCGACGACTACCAAGACCCGGAGGCTCGCGACGCCGCGTCGCGACGTTTGAACGAAATGGTCGCGTTCGCCGAGACGGACGGTTGTCGCCGCGCCAACTTGCTCCGCTATTTCGGCGAAACGTATATTCCGCCGAACTTTAACGCCGACGAAAACGGTTCCGACGCAACCGACGACGCCGCGTCGCCCGAGAGCGCGTCGAAAAGCGTTTGCGGTTGCGGCGGCTGCGACTATTGCGTCGGTTCGGTTCGTCGGGTCGACGCGACGGTCGACGCTCAAAAGGCGTTGTCCGCGATGCAGCGGACCGGGAACGCGTTCGGCGTCGGGCATATCGTCGACGTGTTGATCGGCGCCCGAACGGAAAAGATCGAGCGATTCGGACACGACCGCCTTCCGACGTTCGGCGTCGGGGCCGACCGCGACAAAACGTATTGGCGTTACTTGATTTCCGCGTTGTTGACGCAAGGAATCGCCGAACTCGACCCGTCGAAAAACTTCCCGATACCGCGCGTTACCCGACTCGGTTGGGACGTGATGCGCGGTCAACGCCAAGTAAAGATCGTCGAACGCCCGACCGGCAAAAAGAAAAAGACGACGTCGCGTCGCGCCGGCGGCTCGTCGACGTTCTTAACCGGAAGCGGCGCAAGCGTTTCGTTCAACTCGGCGTCGGCGAACCCTTACTCGAAAAGCTCGCTTTCTCCGCGCGACCGTCGCTTGTTCGAAGAGTTGCGCGCGTTGCGTTTGCAGATCGCTAAAGACGAGAACGTCCCGCCTTACGCCGTTTTTAGCGACAAAACGCTCGTCGACATGACGTACCTGAAACCGGAGACGGACGGCGAATTTTTGAACGTTTCCGGCGTCGGCGTCAAGAAACTGGAAAATTACGGCTACGAATTTATGCAAGCGATCCGAAAATTTTTAGAGGAAAACCCGAAATAACCGCCGCTCAACGCTTTACGCCGTCCCAAAGCGCCAAACGCGGCGCCGTCGAGCGGAGTCTTTTCCGTTCCGACGGCGCCGCGTTTTTTATCGAATCGACTCGCCCAATCGACGTCCCTTCCTCCCAAAAAATATTTTTGCTCTTGACAAACTTGTTCGTTTGGCTAAAATTACAATCAAAGAAAGGAGAGGCCGATGGGCAAATTTTCATCGCTCGACGCTAAAGTCGCCGTTTTTAAAGCGTTGGCGCACCCGACGCGTTTGCGAATCGTCCAAGATTTAGCGGAGGGGGAACTTTGCGTTTGCGTTTTGTTGGAATCGTTTCCGATCGATATGTCGACGCTTTCGCGCCATTTAAGCGTCCTTAAAAACGCCGGCGTCGTCGACTGCGAAAAGCGCGGCAAAAACGTTTATTACCGTTTGGCTTGCCCGTGTTTGACGCGAATTTTCGACTGTCTGGACGCCCTCGACGCCGACGCCAAACGTTGCGCTTGCGGACGTTAAATCGCCGTTTCCATCGCCGCGCCCGTTCCTTCGTCGTATAACCGCCGTTTCGCAACGGCGTTTTTTCATCGCCAATACTTGCTTAATAAGCCAAACAAGCAACTGTTTTCCCATTTTGTTTTCGTCGACGCGCGTTTCCGCCGACGCCGCCAACCCAATATACGCAAGGAGTTGAAATGAAAGAACGAACTCTTTTCGCGGGCGTTTTAGCGACGTTCGCGGCGGCCTATTTTCTCCCGGTCGCGAATCCGAAAGTTCAAGAAGCGGCGCTCGACGCTCTGCGAACGCTGCAATGGTACGCCCGCTATCACACCCTCGGCTGCGTCGTTCCCGCGATGTTTATCGCCGGAGCGATCGCGACTTTCCTCTCCAAAGAGCGGATTTTGAAGTATTTAGGCCCGACCGCGAACAAAACGACCGCTTACGGCGTCGCGTCGATTTCCGGAACGCTTTTGGCGGTTTGTTCTTGCAGCGTCCTTCCGATGTTCGCCGGAATTTACCGCGTCGGCGCCGGACTCGGGCCCGCCTGCGCGTTTTTGTGTTCCGGCCCGGCTTTAAGCGTCGTCGCTATCTTCTTGACGTCGAGCGTGTTAGGCGTCAAAATCGGCGTCGCGCGAACGGTTTTAGCGATCGCGATCAGTCTAATCGTCGGTCTCCTTATGTCGGCGATTTTCCGACGCGACGAGACGAAACGAATCGCGACGACGCTCGAGCTTCCGGAACCCGCGCCGACTCGCCGCAAACCTTGGCAGACGCTCGTTTTCCTGTCGTCGCTTCTTGCGTTTCTCGTTGTCGCCGACTGGCCGAACCCCGGCGCGACGTCGTTTGAGTTGCGTTCCGGCGCCGTTCTAACTCCTCTTGACGCGGAACTTGGCGCGGTCGCGACGACGATTCCTGAAACGTCGACGCCGATTCGTTTAACGACGGCGATTCAACTGCGAACGAGCGGCGACTTCGACTTCCAACTCCTTGAAACGCCGACGCTTCCCGACGACGTTCCGCCGTCGATTCGCGCCGCGTTCGAAAAAGACGCGAAATACCGAATCGCGGAAAGCGACGTCGCGTCGTTCGAAACCGTCGTCGACGACGATTATCGTTGGAGTTTAAAAATTCACGAGTCGCGTTGGAACATCTGCGCGGCGTTAGGTTTAGCGATTCTTGCGGCGACGTTCGGTTGGTTGACTCGCGCCGAACGCCGCGAATGGCTCGCGCAAACTTGGGCTTTTTCGAAAACGATCGTTCCGCTCCTTTTCGGCGGGATTTTGGTTACCGGCTTCGTCGCGTCGCTTCTTCCGGCGGAAACGGTCGCGACTTGGGTCGGCGGCAACTCGTTGCGCGCCAACGCGATAGCGTCGGTCGCCGGTTCCCTTTGGTATTTCGCGACGCTGACGGAAATCCCGTTGATGCAAGCGCTTCTCGGCCTCGGTATGGGCGAGGGCCCGGCCTTGACGCTTCTCCTCGCGGGCCCGACGCTGTCGCTCCCCAGCATCGTTGTGATCGGCAAGTACTTAGGCGCGAAAAAGACCGCCGTTTTCGTCGGCTCGGTCGTCGTTTTCAGCGCGCTAAGCGGCTGGATTTTCGGGATGTTTTGTTAATCGCAATCCCTTTCAAATCAATACTTATCAAAGAAGCGCGGTAACTCGAAGCATTGCGACATTCGTTCGCGCTCCCCTTCCCCCCGCCTTCGGCGTTAAGAAAGGAAAACGCCGTATGTTAATTCAAGTTCTCGGAACCGGTTGCGTCAAATGTCAAAAAACGGCGGAGGCGGTCGCTCAAGCCGCGCGCGAATTGGGCGTCGACGTCGAAATCGAAAAAGTTACGTCGCTCGAACGTATTATCGCGGCGGGAGTTATGGCGACGCCCGCGCTTATCGTCGACGGTCGGCTTCGGGTCGCCGGACGAGCGCCGAGCCTCGACGAAGCGAAAAAAATCTTAGCCGCCGACTAACGCGCGAACCGCTCGAGTCGGCGCGCCCCTTCGACGCGCCGACTCGCTTTCCAACGCAACCTAATGTAAAGAAAGACGTTAAATGAATTGTCAAACGCCTGAAAAACAAGCGAAAAAAATCGCGGTCGTCGCGCTTTGGACATTCGCCGCGGCGGCGGTCGTTTTTCATTTCGCGAAAAACGATCGCGAAACCGAACAAACCGTTTTACCGGAAGGAATTAGCGCGACTTTTTTCTGTTCGTCCGTTCGCTGCGCCTCCTGCCTCGAAATGGAGCGGCTCTTCCGCCAAACGCTCCGTCGACTCGCCGACGACGCGCCGCCGCGCTCCGCTAAGTCGATTCTTTTCGGCAAGTTAAGCGAAGCGCCGGAAAACCGGCGAATCGCCGAGGAATTTCGCGTCGCGACGTCGACCGTTCTTTTAACGGAACGCCGCGACGGCAAAACGGTTCGTTTTAAGAACTTAGCGTCCGAATGTTGGCGACGTTTGGGCGACGACAAAGCGTTCGAAGCGGCGTTAAGTCGCGAAATATCGACGTTTTTCGACGCGTCCGGCGCAACGTCCGAAACGAACGACGCGGCGCCGCCCGACGCAACGTTTCCAATCGACGCCGACGCGACGCTTTTCGACTAAACGCAACCCTTGTTTTGTCGAGAGTTATTCGTTTTTGTTTTTTTTCAACGCATTCGCTAAGGAGTCCGACCAATGAGCGCCTCGTTTCCCCGCTCTCCCTCTTTGCCCGCGACGCGACGCCGCTTTCTGCAATCGGCCGCCGTCGCAACGTTTAGCGTCGTCTTCGCCGATTTT
>JAFTUJ010000540.1 GCA_017466305.1 Thermoguttaceae bacterium | reverse complement strand
TTGGCAAAAAGCGCACAACGTCGGCATTCGTCTGATTATCGAAGACTGACGCGCTAACTAAACTCGACGCGCCGTTTAAGACACGTTCTTAGCGGCGCGTCGCTTTTTATCCGCTTTCGCTCCCGTTCGTCCTTTTTCCGCAAGGAGACGTTATTAATATGCAACGCCAACCCGACCTCAACCGCCGTCGTTTTTTGACGGTCGGCGCCGGAACCGCTCTCGCCGCGACGCTCGGCGCTCCGCAAACGTCGCAAGCCGAAACCGCGCCGGAAGCGCCGTCGAACGCGACCGTTAAATTCAGCCTTTTCGCCGACTTGCACCACTGCCCGGGCTCCTTTTACTCGGAGGCGCCGCGCCGCTTGAAGGAAATCCAAGAGCGCGCCGTTCGCGAAAAATGCTCGTTCATCATCCACTGCGGCGACTTCTGCCACAACCCGAAAAAAGAGCGCGAGTTCGTCGAAAGTTACCAAAACTTCGAAATTCCGAGCTACCATACCTGCGGCAACCACGACTTCGACGGTTGCTCCGACGCGGAAACGTTCGCCGCGTACAAGCTCGACAAAGGCTACTATTCCTTCGACCGCGACGGTTTCCGCTTCGTCGTTTTGGACGGCAACTATTTCCGCAACGACGACGGAACCTTTACGCACTACGCGAACGGCAACTACTTCAAATACAAGGGTTCCGCGATCTCGATTATCCCGCCGGAACAGCTCGCTTGGTTCGCCGAAACGCTCGCGACGTCGCCGTTCCCCTGCGCGACGTTCATTCACCAAAGTTTCGAGCGCGAACGCGGCGGCGTCGCCAACTGGCGCGAAATCCGCGAAATCATCGACGGCGTCAACAAGAAAAACCCGGGTCGCGTCCGCCTCTGCTGCAACGGGCACCACCACCGCGACTTTATCCGGATTCTGAACGACGTCGTTTACTTCGACGTCAACTCGACGACGCACGAATGGCTGAACGTCCGCCACAACCTCTACCCGAAAGAGCTTTGCGACCAAGCGGACAACATGAATCACACGGTTCTCTTCAACGACCCGGTGCACGCGGTCGTTACGATGAGCGCGGACGGAACGCTTGAAATCGCCGGAATGGAAAGCTCGATGTTTATGGGCGTTACGACCGAAAAAGCGGGCGCCAATTTCGCCGACTCGAGCGGGCGGCCGGTAACGCCGACCGTTCAATCGTTCAAGGCGAAATTCTCGTATTGACCCCGCGTCGCCTTGACGTCGCTTCGCCGCGCGCCGTCGTTTCCGTTCCTCGCGTTCGAGCGGAAGGGGCGGCGTCCGCGCTTTTTGACGTCGCTTCTCTCGCCGCGCTTCTCTTGACGTCGCTTCTCTTGCCGCGACGTTCCCGGCAAAAGCCGTCGGCTTTTTTATCTATTTTTCAATATTTCTTTACTATTTTCCAAAAATTCGCAAAATTGTTTAAAAAATCGCTTGCAAATTCACTCTTAATACGATAGACTTAAGTGTTATTCGGCGTTTTTTGCCCCTATCGTTCCGATTTTAACGATTACGACTTTTACGCTTCGCCGAAACCTCGTTTAACATCGCGGTTCGAGCCGGTCGGCTCGCGTTTCCGCCCCAAAATGACCCGGAGTTCGTTATGAAATTTTTCGACGCTTCCCGTTACGCCTCCCCGTTGCGCAAAGCTCTCGACAAGAAAGAGAACGCCTCGCGCAACCTGCGTTTTGAAACCTTGGAAACGCGCGCTCTTTTGAGCGTTACGCCGCTCGACGAGCTTCAAGCGGCGGTCGCGAGCGCCGAAATCGCTCCGGCGCAAACCGTCGAAACGCCGGTCGTCGACCTCTCCGCGCTCGCCGTCTCGAACGCGACGCTCGAAAGTAACGCCGACGACCAATACGAAGGCGAAAACGGCAACGACGTCCAAGAAAACGCGACCCAGCTCGGAACGTTGACCGAAACGACAAAGCTCGAAGCGTTCGCCGGAGCCGGACGCGAACAAGACTGGTACCGCGTTACCTTCTCGCAAAACGGAACCGCCGACAATTACCTCCGCTTGGAAACTCCCGAGGACGGCGTTCACGTTAACAACCTCTTCTTCGCGTTGAAATCGAAGACCGGCGGCAACATTCAACACACCGTTAACGTCGTCGACGGCGCGAAAGTCATTTCCCTCGAAGGAATCGCCGCCGGAGAATACACCGTTCAAGTTTACTACAATACCAGCGGAACCGCCTCCACGCCGTACACGCTGACGATCGAACCGCCGAAACCGGAAACCGACGACCGTTTCGACCAAGACGACCAAAACAACGACCTCTTAACGACCGCGACCGATCTCGGCATGGTCGGCTCCTTGACGCTCGCCGACCTGAAAGCCGGGCCGTCGCACAACGACGACTACTATAAATTCACGATGGTCGGCGTCGGCGGCGAAGACGATTTCGTTCAAGTCGCCTACCAATACGGAAACGACGCTCAACTTGCGTTCACCCTTTACGACGCGAACGGCGCCGAACTCTCCACGTCGAAATACACCCCCGACGGCGTCGAAAAAATCGCGCTCTCCGGTCTCGCGGCGGGCGACTATTACCTCCGCGTTTACAACAACATGAGCGTCAACTCCTTCGCGCGTTACACGCTGACCTTCGACGCTCCGCAAACCGCCCCCGCCGCGCCGACGAACTTCAAAACGAACGGCGACGAAGCGACGTTCAACAAGACGACCCTCTCTTGGAACGACGTCGCTTTTGAAACCGGTTACGAAATCCGCTACACGACCGACGTCGACGCGACCGACGACGCCGCGACCTGGACGAGCGCCGGAACCGTCGGCGCCGACGTTACGGAATTTACGGCGGAAAATCTCGCGTACGGAACCGCGTACAAATTCCAAATTCGCGCCCTTCGCGTCGCGGACGGTTCCGACGGTCTCTCCGTTTGGGACGTCGCTTCCGACTGGTCCGACGCTTGCGTTTTCCAAACGGTCGAAGCGCCGGAACCGCCGCAAGACTTGACCGCCGCGCCGCTCGTTCCCGAAACGTTGACGACCTCGTTGACTTGGACCGACCTCGCCAACGAACTCGGCTACGTCGTCGACCTCCTCGACGCCGACGGCGTCTCGCTCCTCGAAAGCCCCGTCGAACTCGACGCCGACACGACGAGCTGGACGACGCCCGCGCTCGCGCTCGGAACGACGTACAAATTCCAAATTACCGCGCTCAACAACGCCGGCGACGCGACCGCCGAATTAACCTTTACGACCGAAAACGTCCCGAACGCGCCGACCGGCTTGAAAGCGACCGTCGCCGACGCGGCGGAAACGTCCGCGACGCTGGCCTGGGAAGCCGCGACCGAAACCGGCGCCGAAGCCGTCGTCGCTTACGTCGTTACGTATACCGACGGTCAAACGGTTCTCACCCAAACCGTCGACGTCGCGACCGCCGAAAACCCGACGACTTGCCAACTCCTTAACCTTGTCAAAGGCGCGACTTACGACGTTGCCGTCGTCGCCGTCAACGCGTCCGGCGACTCCGCGGCCGCGACCGTCCACTTCTCGACGCTCGAAACGCCGTCGACGGTCGTTACGACCCTGTCCGACGTCGTCGACAAATACGACGGCGAAATCAGCCTCCGCGAAGCGATCGCCTACGCCGAAGCGGACGCGACGCTCGGAACGACGATCACCTTCGACGTCGAAGCCTACGCCGACGAACTCGACGCCGACGGCAAAGCGACGATCGTTCTCGGCGGTTCGCACCTCGTCGTTACCCAAGCGCTGACCGTCGACGGCGGCGAAAACGGCGTTACGATCGACGCGAACCAAAAATCCCGCGTCCTCAGAGTTAACGTTACGTCCGGGACGGCCGCGTTCAAGAACCTGACGATTACCGGCGGTCTCCGCGAGGGGAACGGCGGCGGGATTTACTTAGATCCCAACGTGAAAGCGACGTTTGAAAACGTTGTAATTTCCGGCAACAAGTCGTCCGGAAATTACAGCGGCGGCGGCGTTTACATCGCTAACGGCGCGACCGCGACCTTTACGAACGTCGAGATTTCCCAAAATACAACGAACACCAACGGCGGCGGCGTTTATGTCGCCGACAACGCGACCGCGATCTTTACGAACGTCGAGATTTCCGGAAACACCGCGACGACTAACGGCGGCGGCGTTTACGCCAACAACAAAACGACGACAACGTTTACAAACGTCGAGATTTCCGGAAATACCGCGACCAATAGAGGCGGCGGCGTTTACCTCTATTCCGGAACGACGACAACGTTTACGGACGTCGAGATTTCCGGAAACACTGCAACGAATAGCGGCGGCGGCGTTTACGTCAACAACGATCAGACGTGGACGTCGTTTAACAACGCCACGATTACCGGAAATGTAGCGACCGACGGCGCCGGCGTTTACGGCGGCAAAACGCTGAACATTTACAACTCGATTCT
>JAFTUJ010000539.1 GCA_017466305.1 Thermoguttaceae bacterium | reverse complement strand
CGTTTGCCGGGGCGCGTCGCGGGGGCTTGGCGTCGCCGTTTGCCGGGGCGCGTCGCGGGGGCTTGGCGTCGTCGGTTACCGGGGCGCGTCGCGGGGGCTTGGCGTCGCCGGTTAAGGGGCGTCGGCGCGATTGCAACGAATAGGCGGAATGGGCGGAATAGGGTAAAGACGGGATAAAGGGAAAGCGAGCGGAGAATGGATCCGTCGACGGTAAAAGACTTTACGCCGAACGGTTTGAATCGGCGTTTGGAGGAAATGTACGCCGAAATCGCGTTTTTGGCCGGCGCGCTCGCGCACGAGGTGAAGAATCCGCTTTCGACGATTCGGCTGAATATGGAGCTTCTCGCCGAAGACGTCGAAGAATTGGAGGATTCGCCGCAACGCCGTCGAGCTTTAAAGCGCGTCGAAACGGCGCGTCGCGAGACGACGCGGCTCGAAGATTTGCTCAACGAGTTTCTGAATTTTACTCGCGCGCATCGTCTCGAACTGTCGCCCGCCGATCCGAATCGGGAATTGAAGGAAATCGTCGAGTTTTTCCGACCGCAGGCGACCGCGCTCGGCGTCGAAATTTTGGAGTTTTATTCGAGCGACGCGCCGACGATTCGCATCGACAAACGCTCCTTCGACCGCGCGATCTTGAATCTTCTCTTGAACGCGGCGCAAGCGGCGTCCGAGGGCGGCGGGCAGGTTTGGGTGCGAACGCGGCTTTGCGGCGCCGAAACGGCGATCGATTTGATCGATTCCGGGCGCGGTATCGACGACGCGACGATTCAACGGATTTTCGAGCCGTTTTTCTCGACAAAACGCGGCGGAACCGGGCTCGGACTCCCGACGGTGCGGAAAATTGTCGAAGGACACGGCGGACGCATTGCGATTCAAAGCGAATTAGGGCGAGGAACGCAGTTTACGTTGACTTTTCCGTCGATTAAGCGCATCTCGACCGAAAGCGGAACGCCGTCGACGGAGGAAAAATAATCCGTTCGACGCGGCGCCGGTCTACGCGGTAAAAACGGATTTAACTATAAAAACGACGACGTTTCGAAACCAAACGTCGTCGTTTTGGGGTTTATACCGTTGAAGTTTAACGATAAAAACGGTTTTAACGCCGTCGGCGTCGCCCCAATAGCGAGAATCAAACGACCGGGCGCTAAGGAACGAAGCGCGTCGGCGTTTGGAGCGCGACGTTTAGGCGGCGGAGGTATTCGGCCCGAGGAATTTCGCGACCGCCGAGGCTCGCCGTATGGTCGTTGAGGATTTGTAGGTCAAAAAGTTGAAAATTGAGCGCTTTTAGGCGGCGCAAGAGAGCGATCAACGCGACTTTCGAAGCGTCGCGCTCGACCGAAAACATCGATTCGCCGTCGAAAAAACCGTTGATCGCGACGCCGTAAACGCCGCCGACGAGCCGGTCGCCGAGCCAACATTCGACGCTGTGCGCGAGTCCGAGTTCGAAAAGGCTGCAGTAGCTTGCGTAAAACTCCCAAGTTATCCAGCTTTCGCCGTTTGCGCGGTCTTTCGCGTTCGCGCAACCGAGCATTACCTCCGGGAACGCTTCGTCGAAGGTAACGCGAAATTTGCCGCTCCGAATCGTTCGTTCGAGACGCCGCGAGACGTGAAAGTCGTCCAATTCGAAAATCGCGCGCGGATCGGGCGACCACCAACCGAGGATTTCCCGAGTCGCCGTCGGTCGCGTCGGATCGTCGGGCGCTGAAACGCGAAGTTCGCCGAGTCGGGCGAGCGAGGAAACGTCGAAACCTTCCCAAACGGCGTCGCGGCAACGCGGCGAAAGAGCGGCGAAGAGCGCGTCGGCGGGATTGCGGAACGGAACGGCGTCGGCGGCGTTAAAATCCGCGTTATCGTCAAAAACGGCAAAATCTTCTTCGTTTTCTTCGTCGTCGAAATCTTCCCAAGCGTCGTCGAGGAGATCGTCTTCGTCGTCGAAATTTTTCCAAGCGTCGTCGAGGAGATCGTCTTCGTCGTTAAACTCTTCGCAATCGTTTTCTTCGTCGTCAAACTCCTCAAAATCGGCGTCTTGATCGTCGAAAACGGCGTCTTCTTCCGCGAGACTAACGACGTTTGAGTCGTCGGGGACGGTAAAGGGCCAAGGGAAAACGCCGTGAACAAGCGCGTCGACGATTAAATCGGGATGAAGCGCGCCGTCAAAAGCGATTCCGAGAAGCCCGTCCGGTTCGGCCGCCTCGACCGGCGGAAAGAAACGGGAAGGCGGGATTTCGAACGAGCGAGAAGCGTCGTTGGCGGCGTCGTCGGGGAGCAAGTCGCGGTCTCCAAGGGGTTAGAGCAAGAAATGGGAGAAAGCGTCCGCCGCCGAATCGCGAAGGAAAGGCCGCGGACGCGTTCAATTCGCCGGTTGGAGCGAACGTTAATTATTTTTCGAGCTTAATTTTCGCGAACGCGTCCCAAAGGAGCGCGCTCGTTTGAACGCCGTCGAAGAAGGAACGGAGATTGAATTTTTCGTTCGGCGAGTGAATGCCGTCGTCTTCGAGCCCGAACCCGACCAAAATCGTTTCGGCGTTCAGCTCTTGACGCAACTTCGCGACGATCGGAATCGAACCGCCGTCGCGGACGAAGAGCGGGCGCCGTCCGTGAACGCGTTCGAGAGCGTCGCTCGCCGCGACGATGAACGGACCG
>JAFTUJ010000538.1 GCA_017466305.1 Thermoguttaceae bacterium | reverse complement strand
GTTTGACGATTCGCTTCGATTACGACCTGCCGTCGAAAATGACGCTCGACGGGAAGCCGTTCGCGAACGAAAAAACGCTCCGCGTCGCGCTGAACGGCTTTTTGACGGTCGTTAGCCGCTTCGACGCCGACGGAAAGCCGGTCGAAATCGAGCGCCGCTTCTTCCCGTCGACGACCGGACCCTGTGTTTGCGAACGCGCGACGGTCAACACCGTCGGAACGGAAACGGTCGTTTTGAGCGTTCCGGAACTTCGCGACGTCGCCCAAACCGACCCGAAACGCGGCGTCAACGGGGCGTATACGACCGTCGCGGCGATCGCGAACCCGGGCGACTCGACGCTGAAACCGGGGGAAAGCGCGACCGTAAACTTCGCGATTCAAGCGTTTTCGGAAGGCAAAGGCGAAAAGGAAGCGACGATCGATTTCGCCGCCGAAGAGGCCGCCCGCGCCGCGTTCGTTTCGGAGATTTGGAGCAAGCTCGTCGTCGAAACGCAGGAGCCGATCTTGAACGCCGCGTTCGCGTTCGCGAAAATTCGCGCTTCGGAAAGCATTTACCGAACCGCCGGCGGCTTGATGCACGGCCCGGGCGGCGAGTCGTATTACGCCGCGATTTGGGCGAACGACCAAGCGGAATACGTCAATCCGTTCTTTCCTTACTTGGGTTATTCGAAGGGGAACGAGTCGGCGCTGAACTCTTATCGCCATTTCGCGCGCTTTATGAACGACGACTTCCGCCCGATTCCGTCGTCGATTATCGCCGAGGGAACCGATATTTGGAACGGCGCCGGCGACCGAGGCGACGCGGCGATGATCGCTTACGGGGCGGCTCGATACGCGCTCGTTCGCGGCGACGAAGCGGAGGCGCGCGAACTTTGGCCGCTGATCGCTTGGTGTCTTGAATATTGCAACCGAAAAACGACGGCGGACGGCGTCGTCGCGTCCGATTGCGACGAACTCGAGCGACGTTTCCCGGCGGGGGACGCGAACCTCTGCACGTCGGTTCTCTATTACGACGCGTTGCTTAGCGCCGCCGCGCTCGGTCGCGAACTCGGCGAACCGAAGGAAACGATCGACAGTTTAGTCGCCGGCGCCGCGTCGCTTCGCGAATGCATCGAGAAACATTTCGGCCGCAACGTTCGCGGTTTCGAGACTTACCAGTATTACGACGGTTGCGAAAAGCTCCGCTCTTGGATTTGCGTTCCGTTCATCGCCGGAATCGACGAACGCGCCGAAGGGACGATCGCCGCGCTCTTCTCCGACCGCCTTTGGACGAAGGACGGCCTTCTCACCGAGGAGGGAAGCACGACGTTTTGGGACCGCTCGACGCTGTACGCGTTGCGCGGCGTTTTCGCCGTCGGCGCGACCGAAGAGGGGCTCGAACGGTTGCGACATTACTCCGCGACGCGCCTTCTCGGCGAACACGTCCCTTACCCGATCGAAGCTTGGCCGGAGGGGAGCCAACGTCATTTGTCGGCGGACAGCGGGCGTTATTGCCGGATTTACGTCGAAGGGCTGTTCGGGATTCGCCCGACCGGCTTCCGCTCGTTCGACGTAACGCCGCGCCTTCCCGAGGGTTGGGATCATATGGCGCTTCGCGACGTTTGCGGGTTCGGGTCCGAGTTCGACTTGACGGTCGACCGCGCCGACCTCGGCAAATTGCGCGTTTCGGTGATTCGCGGAACGGAAACGTACACGACGACGATTAACGAAGGCGACACTTGGAACTTTAAGTTCTAACGGTCGCGCCGGTTTTGACGGCGTTCGACGCGGCGTTCGGAAAACGCGAAACGGATAAAACGCGCCAACCGGAGGTCGCGTCGGCTCCGTCGAAGAGCGAAAAGTCGCCGAAAAAAGAACGCGGCGCCGATTCGGGTTCGAGTCGGCGCCGCGTCGGCGTTTCTTGCGGGAACCAAGAGAAACGAAAGCGACCGTCCGGCGGCGTTAAAATCGGCGTTCGAAAATTGACTTGATTTTCAAAAGCGGCGGACGGCGCGCTTGGAAAAAACGGTTAAAACGGTTGAAACGATTAAAGCGCTTTCAACTCTTGGATTTCGACGTTGCGGAAGTCGATCGGATAGTCGTGTTCCTGCAGAAGAATCGGGCTCGACGCGGCGGTTCCGAACGTCGCTTGTTTCTTGTACTTGCTTTCCGCTTTCGCCGCCGCCCAAGCGTCGTCGCCGACGGTGAACGCCAAGACGCGCTCGCCGTCGAGCCAATGTTCGACGCTGTTTTCAAAGACGACGATCTTGCCCTTGCGGAACTCGCCGCTCGGCGCGTCGTCGGTCGGAGCCGGGAAGGACGCCGCCGACTTCGTTTCCGACGCCGGGAAAACGTCGAACAACGACGCGACGCGGCGCTTCGCGTTCTTACCGTCTTCGACGTTCGCGTCGTCTTGAATTTGGTATTCGAGCCCGACCCAGCCCTTGCCGTTCGGTTGCTCGATCTTGTACTTGACGCCGCTGTTGCAAGCGCGTCCAAACCGCCATTCGAACGAAAAGACGTAATTCGCAAAGCGTTCTTTCGTCAAAAGATCGCCGCCGTTCGCCGGGTCGACCATTCGGAGAAGACCGTCCGCGACTTGCCAACCGGAACCCGGGGCGCCTCCCGTTTCGTTCGTCCAACCGTCGAGGTTTTCGCCGTTGAAGAGGGCGCGTTTCGGGCCGACCGCGACTTGACGACCGCCGATTTCCAGCGTTTCGACGTCGGCGGCGACGTCCGATTTCGACGCGTCGGCGGGCGCGGCGGTCGAAGTCGCCGAATCGGGCTCGTCGAGGAGCGTCGAACCTTCCGGAAGGACGACGAG
This sequence comes from Thermoguttaceae bacterium, assembly GCA_017466305.1. GTDB lineage: Bacteria > Planctomycetota > Planctomycetia > Pirellulales > Thermoguttaceae > RUG369. Next base: position 2,094 of record JAFTUJ010000538.1, on the reverse strand, counting down.
ATTTTTCGGCTCGCCGCCGCAACCGCAAAACGCCGCCAAAAGCGCGAGCGAAGCGAACGAACCGGAACGGAAAAGGAACGAAAAAGCGCGTTGGAACATCGGATAATCCTTAAAATATGCGCGACCGTTAACGTCGACGCTCGACGAAGCGGGAAGAACGGAAAGGTCGGCGAAATAGGGGGGCTGGAAAAAATGGAAGAACGGGAGAAAAATGCGAAAACGCGAAAAACGCCGCGTCGGGTGAAAGCGCGTCGCTTTTCGCGTTAAGATCGGCGCCGCCGTTGCGACCGTTAAAGTCGGCGGCGGCTTAACGACTCAAAGGTCGGGCGAAATTAAAGTTTTTCGCTGCAGAGCCATTCGAACGTCGTTTGAACGCGAACTTTTTGCTCCGGCGAAAGGGTCAAAATGCGGACGTTGCCGTCGGCTTTCGGGGTCAAACGGGTGAGGCCCTTTTCGTCGACCGAAACGACGCCCGGTTCCGAAACGCCGAAATACCCGCGATCCGGGCGCGCGGCGTAAAGAATCGAGGTCAAGTCCCAAGTGCATTGTTCGTTATCGAGCCCGCGATAGTCGATGTACGCCTTTTTGAGCGGGTGGTTCGGGACGTATTCGTAATCGTTCTTCATCGTCGCCGGCGTCATCTTGATTTGGAGACCGACTTCGAAACCGGACGCGACGATCGGCGTCGGCCATTCGGCGAAGAAGCGTTGCGCCGCCGGGAGGTCGATGATAATGTTGTATTCGCGGTGATTTTTCATTTGGTTAATGAAATCTTCCGAATGACCCGCCATTTCGTTCGTGAACGCGCCGGCCATCGTCGAAACGTACTTCACTTTTTTGATCGCGAGTTCGCGACCGTTCAGCGGCGAAAATTCGTCGCCTTTGGTGTCGAGGAGGCGAACCAAGTTCGTCGAAGCGCCGACTTGCGCGATAACGACGGAGCCGTCCGGTTGCGCGGCGAGCGTCTTGCGCAGGAGCTTAACGGAGTCGTAATATTCGGTTTTGTCTTCCGCGAGGTTGAAGAACGGGAACATCGGGGCGCCGTCTTCGGTCTTCGCTTCGAGCGCGGAGCGGGTGAATTTGCCGTCGAACGCTTCGACGCCGCTGTCCTTCACCGCGCCGATCGGAACGTTCGGATTGCCGTAAAAAGTGTTGACCAGTTGGCAATACGGCGCCGCGTATTTGTTGTCTTTGGTGATCGTCAGCGCGAGGAACTCGATTTCGCCGCGTTTTTCGAGGTTGTGAATCATCGCCAACGCGAACACGTCGTCGATGTCGTTCCCCATGTCGGTGTCGTAAATCAGTTTGACCGGCTCTTTAGCGTCGACGGACGGAAGAACGGTCGCGGAGACGCCGCCGACGAGCGCGACGCCGAGGAACAATTTCAAAAGGGCGAACGATTTTTTCAACGGAGGAACCTTTCGTCAAGAAAATAAAAGGAGGGAACCGCTCGACCCGGCGCGCCTCGACCGAAAATCGACTCGCGCCGACGCCGCCGACGCGCAAAACGGCGACCGCCGAAACGCGGTCGAGCGGAAACTCAAATCAACGACGTATAATATAACGGAACGGCGCCGAAAAATCTAGCGCCGTCGCGAATTTTTGCGATTTTTTCGCGAAATTTTCCCGATTCGGCCCCCGGCGTCCGTCGCGAAACGACGCTTCGACGAAAAGGGACGTTCCGTTAAAACGAGCGACTAAGGGAAAACGAGGAAAACGAGGAGAATGAGGGAAATGGGCAATCTGGGAAGCCGACTCAAGATTTCGTCGTTTTTGCCGGATTTAACGGTTATGCGGAGGTCGGTCGTGTCGGCTTTCTTGTATTTCGGGTCGATTTCTTCGACGGTGCGTTCCTCTTCGGCGACTTTGCGGCTCCACTCGGCGGCTTCGGCGGGGTCGGACGGCGTCGGGACGGTTTTGCGCGTTTCGCTTTCGGAAGTCGTCGTTTTGTAAACGACGACGGCGAATTCGCCTTCCGGCGCGCCCTTGTATTTCCCGTGCGTTTGAATAACGCAACGGCCTTCGGCGTCGGTGACGCCGCCCGCGAGCCATTTGTAATTAAGATCGTCCGGCTTCATCAGCTGAACGCTCGCG
>JAFTUJ010000537.1 GCA_017466305.1 Thermoguttaceae bacterium | reverse complement strand
CGACGACGCTTACGTCCCGGAAACGGGCGCCGCCGTCTTCGCGCCCCCGAATTCCGACGTCGGCTCCGACGCGTTCCTCGACGCGGCGACCGCCGACGTTTTCGCTCGCCGAGGAAAAGCGCGCGAAGAAAAAGAACGCCGCCAGTCGACCGGCCTGTTCGGAATCCCGGTCGAAACCGCCGCGACGGCCGGCGACACGTTCCGCGAACGTTGGCTCGCCCCGGACTCCGATTCGCAAACCTGGACGCCGCAAATACTTCCGCAAGGGCTGATGTACCCGTCGTACTTAGCCGGGCGCAAAGAGCCGCGTCTGCAGAGCATTATTACTTACGACGACGATTACGGAACGCTTTGGGACATTACGCTCGGCGGACGCGCGCCGATCTTCCGATACGGAACGACCGACGCCGTTCGTCCGGAGGGTTGGGAACTCGAACTCGAAGGCGCCGCGCTCCTGCGCCTCGACTGGGAACGAAACCGCAACTTGGCCGCGACCGACTACCGCGCCGGCGTCCCGCTCGTTTACGGAACGAAACGTTGGCAGTTCAAAACCGGCTACTATCACGTCAGTTCGCACCTCGGCGACAACTACCTAATGGACGCTTTTAAGCCGCGCGTCCACTATTCCCGCGACTCGATCCTCTTCGGGTTCGCCTTCACGCCGACCGACGCCGTCCGGATGTACGCCGAAGCCGACTTCGCCTTTCACACCGGAGAAACGACCGACCCGATGGAGTTGCAATTCGGTTTCGAATATTCGCCGCAATTTAACCCGAATATGTCGAATTGGGTCGCGCTTCCGTTCCTCGCGACGCACGCGCATCTTTACGAAGAACGCGACTTCGGCGGGTACTTTGCCGCGCAAACCGGTCTCCAATGGCGGAGCGCGTCGAACGCCCTGTTCCGACTCGGTTTCGAATATTTTAACGGCGGCGACGACTTGTACCAATTCCACCGCAACCACCAAAGCAAATACGGTTTCGGGATTTGGTACGACTTTTAATCGTCGAGCGCGCCGAACGCGTTTTTTCGCGCAACCGCGCAACCGCGCAACCGCGCAACCGCTTAACCGCGCAACTGTTTAACCGCGCAACCGTTTAACCGCGCAACCGTTTAACCGCGCAACCGTTTAACCGCGCAACCGTTTAACCGCGCAACCGTTTAACCGCTTTATTGCCGCCGCGTTAACGGCGCTTTGCCAGCGATATGAAGAAACAACTCCTCGGTTTTCTCGCGTCGCCGATCCTTTGGGGCCTCGGCGCGACGTTCGCCTTTTACTTCGCGTTGAACGGCGGCTTGATCGCCAACGAAACGCTCGTCCGTTACTGCGCCGGACACCCGGTCGAATACGCGACGGTCGCGATGTTTTGCGTCGGGCTTTGCGATTTGAGTTTCAAACTCTTCCGTTCGGCTCGCGAGCGTCGCGCGCTCGACGGCGGTCTCTTCCCGCCGAAACGCGCCGAAAAAGAACCGCTCGCCAACGTCGACGGTTACCTGCAAACGCTCGAAAAAGCTCGCGCCGTCCGCGGCGACTCGACGTTCCTTCGCCGGTTGCGCGACGCGCTCGACTTCCTCAAATACGGCGGTTCCCCGGACGATCTCGACCAAGAGCTGCGCTTCCTCGCCGACGACGCGTTCGACCGTCGCGAAACGGAATACGGCCTCGTCAAAGCGTTCATTTGGGCGATCCCGATTCTCGGCTTTTTAGGCACCGTTCTCGGGATCACCGTCGCGCTCGGAAGTCTCGACTTAACGCAACTTGAAACAACCGGCGACATGTTGGCGGCGGGGCTGAAAGTCGCGTTCGACACGACGGCGCTCGCGCTCGGCCTCGTTTTCGTCCTTTACTTCCTCCTTTATTTCTCGCGCCGCCAAGACGCCGCGCTCGGCGCCGACGTCGCCCGCCTCGTCGACGCGGAGCTGAAAGGCCGCTTTATCGCCGACGAAACGCAAGCCGCCGTCGACGCGCGCCAAACGGAACTCGACGCGACGCGACGCGTTCTCGCGACCGTCGCCGAATCGTTCGAAGAAACGACCCGAAAACAAACCGCGCTTTGGAGCGAAGCGAACGCCGCCGTCGCGCAAAAAAGCGCCGAACTTTCGCTCGACGCCGCGCAACGTTTCGCCGCCGCGCTCGACCAAGCCCTCCGCGACGGTTGCGACGGTTGGGCGCAAACGCTCGCCGAAACGCAACGCCGTTTCGTCGAAGAATCGCTCCGCCCGGCCCTCGACGCCGCCGCGCAAAACGCCGCCCGACTCGACGCGCTCGAAAACCGCCTCGCCCGCGAAACGGAAGCGCTCGGCGCGACGCTCCGCGCTTGCGCCGACGTCGCCGCGCTCGAAGACCGGCTCGCCCGTTCGCTCGAAAAGATCGCCGAAGTCGGCGCGTTCGAGAAGACGCTCAACAATCTTTCCGCGACCGTTTGTCTTCTCAACTCGAAACTTACGTCGGCTCCGGTCGCGCCGACCGCCGACGACGAAAAATCCCGTTCGACCGCCCGCCTTCAAGCGGAAGCGTTCGCCGCGCTCGACGCGCTCGAAAACGACCTCGACGCGTCGAACGCCGTCGCGCCGCCGTCCGAACCGACCGTCTTGCCGGTCGCCGAAACCGCCGTCGACGCGCCCAAGCCGAAGTCGCCGCGTTCGACGCTCGGCAAAAAACGCTCCGCTTAACCGCTTGTCCCGTCCCCCGTCGCCCAACGCCGACTCGATTACTTTCAACGCTTAGAATCGCCCGCCGATGAAACGTCGTTCCAACGCCGCCGACGAAACGGTCTCCTTATTCCCGTTTCTCGCCGTTCTCCTCTGCACGATGGGAACGCTCGCGCTGATTTTCGCGATCGCGTCGCACAACGTCGCGCCGGAAAGCAAGAGCGCCGACGCGACGACGCCGGAACGCGCCGAAAACTCGGACGGTCGCGACGCGCAACGCGACGCCGCGCTCGCGCAAAACGACGCCGCGACGCTCGAAGAGTTGCAAACGGAAATCGAATCGATCGCTTGGTTTGCCGAAGAGCTGAACGGCGTCAAAACGCGAACGCAAGCCGCGCTCGAAAAGGAACGCGCTCGCCTCGCCGCCGCCGAAAAAGCGCTCGCCGACCTCCGCTCCGACGCGACCGTCGCGAAAAAACGCCTCGAAACGCTCCGTT
>JAFTUJ010000536.1 GCA_017466305.1 Thermoguttaceae bacterium | reverse complement strand
GTATTGAAAAATGAAGAAAAAATTGATATAATAAAATAAATTTTAAAAAAATTTCAAGAAAGGTCAAAAAAAGGCTTTACAATGATGCAGAATAGTGAGATAATCTATAAGCAAGCAATCAATCAAGCAAGCAAGAAAGCAAGCAAGCAAGACGACTTTAACGGTTAAACCGATTTTACGTCTTTACTTAACGTCTTCGTCGGCGATTTTTTCAAGCGTCGCGGCGTTTTCGGCGGCGACGTCTTTCGGCGCTTTCCCGGCGTCGGCGAGCTTCGCGAAGAGTCCGACCGGCGACTTCCCGGTTATCGTCTTGAAGAAGACGCAACCGGCCAAATAGGTTCCGGTCGCGTTCGGGTGAAACGGTTTTTGCCCCGGTTCGTCGCAGTAAAGGTCGATTTTCGTTTCGTTTTTAACGCGTTCGAACGCTTCGCCGACCGGAACGACGGTCGCGCCGGTCTTCTCCGCCAACGCGGCGACGCCCCCTTGAATCCCGTCTTTCAGCGTCGCGACGATCTTTTCGTCCGCTTTTTTATTGTAACGCTTTTCCCAAGCGGCGATCGTTTCGGCTTTTTTCGCGTCGTCGTCCCCGTATCCGGCGAACATACCGTCGCAGCGGCCCCAAGTTTGGTAAAGGAGAACGGTCGTATCGGCGCAATTTGCGCGCGCCAAGTCGACCATTTTCGCGCCGAATTCGAGATATTGTTCGCGTTCGTTGACCGTTCCGGCGCTTTGCTCTTGCAAAACGACATAATCCCAAGCGGCGGTTTTCAAGACTTCCGGCGTCGGCGTAAACTTCCCGTTTTTCGGAACTTCGCCGTTGAAATGTTGACGCAAACGCCAACCGCCGGGCGCGTTGCGAACCGCTTTCGTCGGAACGTCGGAAACGTTCAACATATTTTCAACGACGTCGTTTAGCGAGTTAAAAAAGGTAAAACTGTTCCCGACGAACAAAATTTGCGTCGTTTTTTCGTTTTCGTTCGTTTTCGCCGCCGCGTCGTCCGCGTTCGCCGTCCCAACCGTCGCCGCGCCGAGCAAAAAAGCGCCGAAAATCGCGAGCCATTTTTTCATTTTCTTCCCCAGTTTCAATAAAAGCGTTAAAAAATCAAATCGAAATCGCCCGGAAAACGCGACGCGTCGCCGTCGAGACGCGCCGTCGCCGCCTTCCGATCAAAAAAAGAAGCCGACGAACGCGCAACCTCCGTTCGCCGACTTCTCCATTTTAACCAATTCGCCGCCGCAAGTCAACGCGCCGCGTCGAAAAAGACGAGAAAACGCCGCGCCGCCGGTCGGTTGAAAACGCCGCCGTCGCAACCAAAAGCGCGATTCGCCGACCGTCGCCGCCAAACCGCGCTTCTTCATCTTGCGCCAACCGCCTATTTTTAACAACCGACGTCGACGCGTTTCCCCATTTTGCGCAAACCGCCTATTTTTCAACAACCGCCGCCGACGCGTTTCCCCATTTTGCGCAAACCGCCTATTTTTCAACAACCGCCGTCGACGCGTTTCCCCATTTTGCGCAAATCGTATATTTTTAAACAACCGAGCGCGCCGCGTCGACGGTAAAGCGCCGTCGACGCGGAAAAGTTGGAAAAACGACTCGACGTCGCGACAGGAAACGCGATTCGCCGTTCAAAACCGCCGTCGACGCGCCTCCTCATCTTGCGCAAACCGCCTATTTTTCAACGATCGAGCGCGCCGCGTCTTGCAACGCTTCGCTAAACGTCGGGTGCGGGTGAATCGTCGCGACAAATTCGGCGGCGGTCAACCCGGCTTTGAGCGCGACGGCGACCTCCGCGATCATGTCGGTCGCTCGCGGCGCCAACATTTGCGCGCCGAGCAGCTTCCCGGTCGCCGCGTCCGCGACGACCTTAACGAGTCCGGAGTCGACGCCCGCCGACTGCGCCCGCCCGTTCGCCGGAACGCGGAACGTTCCGACTTCGACCGCCAGCCCGGCTTCCGTCGCCGCGCTCTCCGAAAGGCCGACCAAGCCGATCTCCGGCGTCGAGTAAACGCAACTCGGAACGACGTCGTAATTCATTGCGACGTCGAACTTTCCGGCGCAAGCGCGCGCCGCGACGCGAGCCTGTTCCGACGCGACGTGCGCCAGCTGAATCTTTCCAGTCGCGTCGCCGATCGCGAAAATGTTCGGAACGTTCGTTCGCAAAAATTCGTCGACTTCGACGAAACCGCGAGCCGTCGTCGCAACGCCCGCCGCTTCGAGCCCGAGCCCGCGCGTCGCCGGAGAACGCCCGACGCAAACGACGCAACGTTCCGCCGCGACGGTCTTAATTTCGCCCTTTTCCTCAAACGAAACGACCGTTTCGACCGGCGCGGAAGCGGCGGAAGAAATCGACGACGCTTCGCCGCCTTCCTCATTTTGCGCCGCTTCGCCATTCTGCGCCGCTTCGCCATTTTGCGCCGTTTCGCTGTTTTCCGCGCCAACGCCGACGTTCGCGTCGATTTTCGTTACTTTAACGCCGGTTTTGACGTCGATTTTCCATTTTTTGAACTGCCGCGCGAGAAGTTTCGTCAATTCCGGGTCGACCGCGAGCAAAATCCCGGGCGCGCCTTCCAAAATCGTTACTTTTTTCCCGAGCGCCGCCAGCAAGGTCGCGAACTCGACGCCGATCACCCCGCCGCCGACGATAACCGCGCTCTCGGGAAGGGCGGACGCCGTCAACAGTTCGTCGCTCGTCCAAACTTCCGGCGAGTCGAGCCCCGGAATCGGCGGTCGCGACGAGTTCGCGCCGGTCGCGACGACGATTTTCTCCGCTTCGATCTCGAACGGTTCCGCGTCGGCGGCGCTCGCGGCGGTCGGTTCGACGCGAATCGTCGTCGCGCTCGTCAACACGCCGCGCCCGAAAAGAACGTCGACGCCCGCCGCCTTTTCGAGATTCTTGATTCCCGTTCGCGACTGCGCGACGACTTTCTCGCGTCGAGCGTTCGCGACCGAATAATCGAACGAAACGTCGGTCGCCGAAACGCCGAACTTCGCCGCTTCGAGCGCTTCGCGATAAACTTCCGCGCTATGCAGAAGCGTTTTCGTCGGAATGCACCCGCGATTCAGGCAGGTTCCGCCGAGTTCCCGCGCTTCGATCAGCGCCGTTTTCAACCCCAAGCGCGCGCAGTCGAGCGCGCAAACGTATCCGCCGGGCCCGGCGCCTAAAATCGCGACGTCGTATCGCTTCGTTTCGGTCGTCATTTCGCGACGTTCCTTTCGTTAATTGCTCGTTTTATTCCGCTTGCCTTATTGCCTATTTTATCCAAATCCGCTATTTTACCGGCAAGCGTCGTTCTTTTTTCGCTCGACGGTCGACTTTCGCCGCCGACCGCCGTTTTCGCCCGCCTACAACCGCAACGATATTCAACGTTTTCAAACGCTCGTCAAAAACCGACGTCCGACGGGCGTTTGAAAAGGCGCCTTATCGTTCCGAAATCGATATTTCGGGCAAAGTCAAACCGCGAAACCGCCGATCTCCCGCGACGGAAGCGGTTTCGCTCGTTGAAATGCCGCCGGCGATTAGTATTTCGGGCAAAGGCGAGCCCCGAAACCGCCGATCTCCCGCGACGGAAGCGGTTTCGCTCGTTGAAATGCCGCCGGCGATTAATATTTCGGGCAAAGTCAAACCGCGAAACCGCCGATCTCCGCTAAGGAAGCGGTTTCGCTCGTTG
>JAFTUJ010000535.1 GCA_017466305.1 Thermoguttaceae bacterium | reverse complement strand
TAAGTCGGAGAAAAAACGGAAAAAAACGCGTTTTTCCAGCGTCGCCCCCTCGAAATTTGCGTCGCCTTGAGCTAAAATAAAAGAAAGCGTCGACGCGATTTCGCCGTCGAGCGCGCGGCGGCGCCGTTCGAGCGTCCCGTCCGAATTTTACGAACAACCGTTTGAAACACGTTTGGAAAGATTGCGTCAATGGCCATCGACCTCTACTCCCTCTGTCCCGGCGGTCGCGGGAAGAAAATCAAGTTCTGCTGCCCGGATCACATCAAAGACTTGGAACAAATCGACGCGTTCCTCGAAGGCGAACAGTTCGCCGCGGGTCTCGCTTTCGTTGAAAACCTCGAAAAATCGCGCCCGGACTGCGCCTGCTTGACCGAAGCGAAGTGCTTGTTCCAACGGATGATCGGCCTTTGGGAGCAAGCGTACGAAACCGCCGTCGCGTTCGCCGCTCGCGAGCCGAAGAACGTCGTCGCGCACACGGAGCTCGCGATTTCCGCCGCGCTCCTCGACAAGCCGCAAGAAGCCGTTTCGGCCCTTATCGACGCGATCGAAAACGTCGAAGGCGACCAATTCCCGGTCGCGATTATCCAAGCGATGTTGACCGTCGGCGTCAGTTTCTACGAAAACGGTCGACTTTACCCGGCGATCGCCGTCGCGAAACAGCTCCAAGCGTTCGCGCCGCAAGACCAAGCGTCGAACGAATTCCTTTACCGCTGCCTCGGTTCCGAAAACGTTCCGCTGATGCTGAAAGAGCAAGTCTTCGACCTCGAAGCGCCCGCCGACTTCGAGAAAAAGGCCGAATACGACGAAGCGGTCCGCCTGATCGCTCGCGGTTGCTGGAAAAAGGGCCGCGCGATTCTCGAATCGCTCCTCCCGCTCGGCGAAACTTGGCCGAATCTCTTCCGCAATCTCGGAATTCTCGTCCTTTGGTTCGCCGAAGAGGAAGTCGGTCGCGCTTATATCGAGCGTTACCTCGCGTCGCCGAACGTCGACGCCGAAGACGCGATCGACATGGAGACGTTCCAATTCCTCCGCGCCGTTCCGACTTGGGACGACGTTGAAACGACCGTCAAGCGGACGTACACGCTGACCGACTTCGACGCCGCGTTCGAAAAAATCCTCTCGTCCCGAATTTTGCTCGCCAATCCCCGCCTCCGCGCCGCGGTCGCTCACCTGGAAGTTCCGCCGAAAGCGACCTTCAACATGTTGACCGGCCCGCTTTCGGAAAAGACGGAAAACCTTACGTTGGCGGAAGTTCCGACGCAATTCGCCTTCGCGTTCCTCTTCGGCAAGCAAACCGACCGCGAAGCGCGCCTCGAAACGTACGCGCTCCCGAGCGAAACGGCTCGCGTCGACGCGGCGTTGACCGAAATCCTCGGCGCGCTCCCGCCGCTCGAATCGGAAGAGCCGCAAGAAACGACCGTTCTTTGGACGACGAACGAATCGACGCCGCGTTTCCAATTCCGCGACGGCGCCCCGATTTCGCAAGCGACGGTCGAAGCGCTCTTCGACGAACACCTTAACGTCTTCGCCGACAAGTGGTTCGAACACGCGTATCAAATCCTCGGCGGCGTTTCCCCGAAAGAGACGCTGACCGCCGAGAACGGCGCGCGCCGCGTCGAAGCGTTGGTTCGCGTCGTCGGCTCGACCTTCACGCCGGAATTCGCCGATAAGGTTATGTCGATTTTGCGGGCGAAAGCGGGCCTTTCCGCGCCGGAACCGATCGTTCCGCCGGCCTCGTTCGCGTCGAAAGAGGAGACGCTCGCCTTCTTCCGCCGCGTCCCGCTTTGGCGTTGGGGCCGTCTCTCGGTCGACGCTTTCCGCACCGACGCGCTCGTCGAACTCCTTCAAATCGCGAACCTTGTCGCGCCTCGCGACGTTAAAGAGAAGTTCGCTCGCGAAACCCTTTCGCGTCCGAGCGGCGAAATGGAGTACGAAGCCCGCGCGATCGCGTATTCGATCGTCGTCGACGCCGCCGTTTTAGCGCAAGATTCGGACAAAGCGCTCGAGTTGATCGCCGAAGCGACCGAATACGCCGCGTCGGTCGGCCAACCGGACGCGCAGTGGAACGTTCTCGAGTTCATGACGCGCTTCCATCGCCAAGAGTACGACAAACTCCGCGACTTAGCGCAACACGTCTTCGCCGAACACCAAGACGACCAACAAGCGGTTCAAACGTTGCAAGAGTTCTTCGCGCGTTTGAATTCGGCGGCGCAAATGCAAGCGCAAGCGGAAGCGGCGTACCGTCGCCAAGCGCAAACGCAAGGCGGCTCCCCGCTCGGCGGCGCTCCGTCGCCGTTCGACGCGCCGCAAGCCCCGGCGCAAGAGGAAAAATCGAGCGGTCTTTGGACGCCCGGTTCCGACTCCGGTTCCTCGAACGGCGGTTCGCGCTTGATCATTCCGGACTGATTCGCGTCCGACGCAACCTCCGAAACGACGGCGTTTGCGCTCCAACGTTAAACGCCGTCGTTCGGTCGCCCTTTCGGTCGTTCGGGCGTTCGGGCGTTCGTCAAAACGACGGAGCCCTTTTCCTCCTTTTTTCCCGTTTCCCGTTACATTCCGTCTTCGCGCGCCGCCGACGTTTGACGTCGCGTCGCGCCGAAGCGAAAACAAGGAGCGCAACCCTATGAAACGCGGCGTTTACGGCGGCAGTTTCGACCCGGTTCACTTCGGGCACCTTCTTTTAGCGGAGACGGCGCGCGCCGAAGCGGGTCTCGACCGCGTCGTCTTCCTCCCGTTGGGCGTTCCGCCGCATCAGAAGAACGTCCGAACGAGCGGCGAAGACCGGTTCGCGATGCTCGAAGCGGCGATCGCGCCTTACCCGGAATTTGAAGTCGGGCGATACGAAATCGATTCTCCGAACACGAGTTACACCGCGGACACGCTCCGTTATTACCGCGAAACTTATCCGGACGACGAGCTTTATTTGATCGTCGGTTCGGAAACGTTCAACGACGTGCCGCGTTGGGTTCGTCCGCGCGAAATTTGCGGGCTCGCGTCGCTGATCGTCGCCCGTCGCGCCGGTTTTCCGCCCCCCGATTTCGACCTTTTCCGCGAAATCGCGACGCCGGAGCGAATCGAGGAGTTCCGCCGTCAAGTCGTCGAGATGCCGGCGCTCGAAATTTCCTCGACGGCGATTCGACAGCGCGTCGCCTCCGGTCGGAGCGTTCGCTTCCTAACCCCCGACGTCGTCGCCGATTACATTGAGTCGCGCCGACTTTACCGCGACTAACCGTTTTCCCTTGCCGCCGTCGTTTCGCGATTTGAAACGGCGGCGTTTTTTATTTGATCTTCTTTTGTTTCAACGTTTTAACGCAAGGAGTTTTTTCCGATGAAACGCCGAGACTTTTTGACCGCGGCCGTCGGGTCGCTCGTTTTAACCGGCGTCGGCGTCGACGCTTCGCCGTCGCCGCGTCTTTTCGCCGCCCCGCTCGCCGACGCGACGCTCCCCCCAAAAAAACCGGAGTTTAAGGACGCGATTCCGCAACTCGAACGCATTCGCGACGGAATCCCGAACTTCCTCGCTAAG
>JAFTUJ010000534.1 GCA_017466305.1 Thermoguttaceae bacterium | reverse complement strand
CGTCGCCCCGTCCGCAACGCCCGTTAATGTCGGGCGTCAACCGTCGCGACGTTTTACGCGTCGCGATTCGCCTTAACGAAACGCGGTCCGCGCCGACGCTCGAACGCTTCGCTCTCCCGTTGGGCAAGAGCCAAACGTCGAAACGTCGGCGCGCAAGACCTTTAAAATAACCTTGAAGGAGAAGTTAGTGTCCTCTTATCATTCCATCGTGTTGGTCAAACAAGTCCCCGACACCGCGAACGTTACCGGCTCCGCTATGAAGGAAGACGGCACGATCAACCGCGCCGCGCTCCCGACGATCTTCAACCCGGAAGACCTGCACGCGCTCGAAGCCGCGCTCGAAGTGAAAGAACGCTTCGGCGGAACCGTTACGGTCGTTACGATGGGGCTCCCGAAAGCCGCCGACGTTCTGCGCGACTGCCTCTACCGCGGCGCCGACCGCGCGATTCTGATCACCGACCGCCGCGCCGCCGGGGCCGACACGCTCGCCACGAGCTACGTCCTCGCGCAAGCGGTCAAAACGATCGGCGATTACGACTTCATTTTCTGCGGTCGTCAAGCGATCGACGGCGACACCGCGCAAACCGGCCCGCAAACCGCCGAAAAGCTCGGGATTCCGCAAATCGCGTATCTTACCGAAATTATCGACGTGAAAGACGGCAAAGCGACGCTCCGCCGCTCGCTCGGCAACGGTTGGGAAACGGTTTCGACGACCCTTCCGGCGCTCGTTACGGTCGTCGAAGAAGCGAACGAACCGCGTCCGCAAGCCGCGATTAAAGTGATGCGCAACAAGCACAAGCGCGTTCCGTCGGAAGTCGCCGACCCGTCGACGCTCGCTCCGGAAGACCGCCTCGAACAATGGTCGCTCGACGACATTTCCGCCGAACTCGACCGTTGCGGTTTGGCCGGTTCGCCGACGAAAGTTTACCGAATCGAATCGATCGTCCTCAAAAAAGAGGGCTTCGTCGAAGTTCCGGCGACGGAAGAAGGAATCCGCGGCCTGATTTCGGAACTCGTCAAAGACCGCGCGCTCGGTTGATTTCCGCGCCGTTTTCCGCTCGGCGGTCGTTTTGGACGCGCTTAGCGTTCCGGCGCCGCGACGTTCCTCGACGTTCGCTTGCCGCGACGCTTCCCGTGTCCTCGCCGCCGTTTTAACAAGATAAAAGCCCATTTTACGATATTTAGGATGCTCGAATGAACAGAAAAAATCCCGAAGGCGAAGTTTGGATTTTCGCGGAACAGGAAGACGGCAAGCTGCAAGACGTCGTTCTCGAACTTTGCGGACGCGCTCGCGAACTGGCCGACAAACTCGGCGTTAAAGTCGGGGCGGTTCTCCCGGGTCGCGGCGTCGCCGACCTTTCGAAAACGCTCTTCGCTTACGGCGTCGACAAGGTTTACGTCGTCGACGACCCGAATTTGGCGCGCTTCACGACGTCGCCTTACGCGCACGTGATGCAAACGCTGATCGAAAAATACGCGCCGCAAATCGTTCTTTACGGCGCGACGCACGTCGGTCGCGACTTGGCGCCGCGTATCGCTTCGGCGACCCGTTCCGGGATGACCGCCGACTGCACCGACCTTCAAATCGACGACGTGGAGCTTCTCGACTCGAAAACGAAGACGAAGGTTCAATACAAGAACCTGCTGCAACAAATCCGCCCGGCGTTCGGCGGCAACATCGTCGCGACGATCGTCAATCCGGAGCAATGGCCGCAAATGGCGACGGTTCGCGAAGGCGTTTTCCCGAAGGGCGAAGCGGACGAAACCCGCGTCGGCGAAATCGTCGAGGAAAAGGTCGCGATCGACGCGAGCCTGCTGGCGGTCGAAGCGCTGGAACGTTTCGTCGAAGAGAAAAAGGTCGACTTGAAGGGCGCTCGCGTCGTCGTCGCCGGGGGCGCCGGGGTCGGGAGCAAAGAAAACTTCAAGCTGATTTTCGACTTGGCGAACGCGCTCGGCGGAGCGGTCGGGGCGAGTCGCGCGGCGGTCGACGGCGGTTACGTCGATTCGCACGACTACCAAATCGGCCAAACCGGCACGACGGTTCGTCCGGCGCTTTACGTCGCTTGCGGGATTAGCGGCGCGATCCAGCACCGCGCCGGGATGCAAGATTCGGCGAAGATCATCGCGATCAACACGGACCCGGACGCGCCGATTTTCTCGGTCGCGCATTACGGGATCGTCGGCGACCTGAACCAAGTGATTCCGGCGATGATCAAAGCGGTGAAAGAGCGCGTCGTCGACTGATCGCGACTTTCCCCCGGCGACGCGGCGACACAATTCTCGCAAACGCGCCGCCGCGACGCTCGCGACCGTTCGCAAGCGCGTCGTCGCCCGGCGTTTAGTTTAACGCTTTTTAGCCTTTTACATCTCGCCTAAGCGACGCGAATCGCGGCCCGTCCGTCGTTTCGCGTCGTTATTGACCGCGCTCTCGTCAGGTTCGGGAGCGCGATTTTTTTATAAAAAACGAAAAAATTTCGTCAAAAAATCTTTTTTTTTCACTCTATAAAATCAAAAAGAAAGCGACAAGCTCAACCGCGACGCCGCCGACTCGCGGCGCTTATCCGAACCATCGCGTCTTAAAAGGAAAAACGAGAATGCAATCGCAATCGAACGAAAACGCTCCGAACATGCAACCAAACCCCGCGTCCGACTTCGAATATCAAATCGACCCCAACGAAAACGTCGCTACGATCGTTAAATTCCTCAACTACCAAGCGACCGCCTGCGTCGTTCCCGCCGAAATCAAAGGAAGCCGCGTCGTCAAGATCGGCAACGGCGCGTTTAGCAACCGCAGGTTGCAAGCGATTACCCTTCCCGACGGTCTGAAAACCATCGGCGACCACGCGTTTTACCACTGCAACGACCTGCAAACGGTTACCCTTCCCGACGGTCTGAAAACCATCGGCGACCACGCGTTTTACCACTGCCAAGCCCTGCAAGCGATTACCCTTCCCGACGGTTTGAAAGACGTTGGTCGCTACGCGTTCGGATACTGCCAAGCCTTGCGAATAATCGCGTTCCCAGGGTCCCGCCCGCGCTTCGGCGATTACGCTTTTAACGGTTGTTACGCCGTGCGCGTCGTCGCGTCGCCAAACGGACAAACGGGGATTCCCAATCTCGGTT
>JAFTUJ010000061.1 GCA_017466305.1 Thermoguttaceae bacterium | reverse complement strand
TCTTTTCACTCATCGTTTATAGTTCCTTAGTATGCGTTGCCGAACGGTCGACCTTTCCGCCTACGTTCGTGTCGGTGTTCTCTCTATTCGCGATTATCGGTCAATTGCAGCTCTCAACTTGCAAAACTTCCGGAATCGGATCTTTTTCGATTCCGAAGTAGCGATACAGGTTTTGACCGACGCAATTCCAAAGGAACCAGTCGAGCCCGCCCCAACGCCCGGCGGGAAGCGAAGCCAAGACCAAAAGAACGATAAGTTCGATCGTGTCTTTATTGAAGACCATCGAGTGTCCGACGACTTCCGGCGGATACGGGTAAACGGTCGGCCACGGGAATTGCGAAAGAACGACGTTGATCATGAACAACGCGCCGCCGAGGCTCGCCAAACGGGTGCAGAGGCCGAGCATCAAGCAGAGCCCGATCGCCGACAAGCCGAGCGTAACGGCCAAGTCGAGCGCGCCCATCGTCGTCGGAACGGCGATTCCCTTCAAGCAAGGAATCTTCGCGACGAAGTTCATGATCGCCGATTTGTTCGCGCCGTAAGCCATCGGCGTCAGTTCGCCCTTCGCTTTTTGTTCGGGGCTCAAAATGCACCAGAGCGCCAGTTGCAGGTTTTCGCCCATCGCGACCGGAGCGGCGGCGAATTTTTCGCCTTCGTTGCGATACTTCAGTTGCGCGTCCCAGTCGCGGATGCGTTGGTACTCCGCGTCGTTCTTCGATTTCGCGAGCGCTTCTTCAAAGCGACGTTTGCTCGCGACGAAACCGCGGAAGTCTTCGCGATTTTCCAACGTGTATTCGCGGAGCGAAAGAACGTATTGGTTGAAAATAGCGCGAGCGGCTTTGCGTTGGTTGCGCAGCTTCGCGATTTCCGGATCGACGGCTTCCGGATTGTTGATTTCCGGATTGTCCAAACCGTACTTCTTTTCGAACTTCATGTAATAGTCGTACCACTCCGTTTCGATAACGGGAAGCGTCCAACCGATACGTTCTTGCGCGTCGCTTTCCCCGTTCTTCACGACGCGATAAACTTCCGCCATTTGAATACGTTCTTCGCCGCCGAGGTCGGGAAGGAACATATAATACAGCTCTTTCGTCGGCCCCTTAGCCATGCCGAGGAACCCTTTCGACGAAAAACCGTTCGACTTGTCCATCTTCCATAAACCTTCGTAAAGGAAATGGCAGCCGACGCCGACGCGCAGCAACACGATCAAAGCGATCACAACCGCCGCGTAGCGGCAACAAGACTTTGTCTTACCCAAGAGACGCCTCCTCTCGACCGTTTTGGGCGCCGCGCGGAGCGTTCGCCTTTATTTTCGGTCCGTTTTTATTGTTAGTTATATCTGTTTCGCTCGTTTTAATAAAAATCCGTATCGAAGCGACGGCGTTCGGTTGAAACCGCCGGAAAATTTTAAAGCCCGCTTCACCGGAACCGTCGTTCAGGTTTAAGCGACCGATAAAATTTCCCTCTCTTCTCCATTTCAACAGCCTTCGATATTTTAGCGCTATTGTCGAAAAAAATAAACCGGGATTTTTCTTTTTTACCGCAAAATTCCGCCGTTCTTTTCCAACTTAACGCAAAAAGTTCATCTAACTGTTATAATTTGCACAATCGGATTTTTTTGTAAAGAGGGGGCGACGCAAAAAACAAGCGTTTTTCTCACAAAAATTTCACTTTTTTACCCAAATTAGCCATTTTCCCCTAAAGTTCCTCCTCCGACCGCGAACGTCGGAAAATTCGAACGTCGGAAAAAAGGTCGCGACGGCCCGCCTTGAAAAACGTCGAGTTTCGTCTATAATTGACGATTAAGACCGCGACGCGTCAAAACGGCGCTCGACGAAATCGTTCGACCGAGCCGTTCCGACGCGGCGTTGCGTATTCGCGTATATTAATATTAATGAGAAATAGAGTCGAGCGCGCGTTTCGTTCGCGACAAACGCCGCCCGCCCTCGCCTCCTTTTTGACGGAAACGAATCCCGATGTTGAGAACCGACGAAATCCTCTCCACTATCCGTATGCTGCACGCGGAACACCTCGACGTCCGCGCCGTTACCTTGGCGCTGAACCTCAACGACTGCGCCGGGCCGAACGTCGACCTGATGTGCCAAAAGGTTTACCATAAGATCGTTTCCCGCGCGAAAAACCTCGTCGACGTTTGCGACGAAATCGGCGCGAAATACGGCATTCCGATCACGAACAAGCGCCTCGCCATCTCCCCGGCCGCGATTCTCCTCGCCGGACACGGGAAACCGGCCGCGCTCAAACTCGCGAAAGCGCTCGACGACGCCGCCGAACACTGCCGCGTCGACTTCGTCGGCGGCTTCTCGGCCCTCGTTCACAAGGGCATTTCCGACGGCGCGCAAACGGTCATCGACTCGCTTCCGGAAGTCTTGAACTCGACGAAGCGCGTTTGCTCCTCGATCAACGCCGCGTCCCGCAAAGCCGGCGTCAATATGGACGCGCTGCACCGCCTCGGACACGTCATTTTAGACATTGCGCACGCCGACGCCGCGAACGTCGGTTTCGCCGCCGCGAAGCTCGTCGTTTTCGCGAACGTTCCGGAAGACAACCCGTTCATGGCGGGCGCCTACATGGGCGTCGGCGAACCGGAAGCGACGATCAACATCGGCGTTTCCGGCCCGGGCGTCGTCGACTGCGCGCTCCGTCGCCGCATCGCCGCCGCGAAGGAAAGCGGCCAACGCTTGACCCTCTCCGACCTGTCGGAAGAAATTAAGACCGCCTCTTTCCGCGTTACCCGCGTCGGCGAGCTGATCGGGCGCGAAGTCGCGGAACGCTTGAACACCCAATTCGGCGTCGTCGACTTGTCGTTGGCTCCGACGCCGGCGGTCGGCGATAGTATCGGCGAAATTTTGAAGACGCTCGGCTTGGCGCACGTCGGCGCGCCCGGTTCGACCGCCGCGATCGCGATGCTCAACGACGCCGTCAAGAAGGGCGGGCTCTTCGCGTCGAGTTCGGTCGGCGGACTGAGCGGCGCCTTCATCCCGGTTTCGGAAGACTCGACCCTCGCCGACGCCGCCGCGCAAGGGCACCTGACGATCGAAAAGCTCGAAGCGATGACCTGCGTCTGCAGCGTCGGGCTCGACATGATCCTCATCCCGGGCGACGTTACCCCGTCGACGATCGCCGCGATTATGGCCGACGAAATGGCGATCGGCGTCATCAACAACAAGACGACCGCGACCCGTTTGGGTCCGTGCCCGGGCAAAAAAGCCGGCGACTTCGTCAGCTTCGGCGGCCTCTTCGGCGCGTCGCCGGTGATGGAAGTGCGCAACGTCGGCGCGAGCAGCGATTTCGTCCACTTCGGCGGTCGCATTCCGGCTCCGCTCCAATCGCTCGGCAACTGACCGCGCGACGCTGAAACGCCGCGTCGATTCGACGCGGCGTTGTTTTTCTTCTTCCTCTTTTCCTAGCTTCAAAGGTCCTTTTTATGTTTTGTTCAAATTGCGGTTCCAATGTCGCCGCGAACTCCGCCTTCTGTCCTATTTGCGGAACCATTTTCAACCAAGGTTCCGGCCCCGCGTATCCGCCCCAAAACAACCCCAATCAAGCG
>JAFTUJ010000060.1 GCA_017466305.1 Thermoguttaceae bacterium | reverse complement strand
CGGCGCAAACTTTGCCTTCGTATTCAAACGGGTTTCAATCCACGCGCCCGTTAGGGCGCGACTGCGCGCACTTCTGTTACTGCCTCGACAACGTTTGGTTTCAATCCACGCGCCCGTTAGGGCGCGACGCGCGTTAGTGCAAAACGACGGCGGCGCTGAGAAGTTTCAATCCACGCGCCCGTTAGGGCGCGACCTTTCCGACGCGCCGAAAGAACCGCCGAAAACGCCGTTTCAATCCACGCGCCCGTTAGGGCGCGACACCGACGACGCTTGGAAGTACGTCGAGGAACTGTTTCAATCCACGCGCCCGTTAGGGCGCGACTGTATGTTTGTATTATACCCAAAAATCTCGCGGCAAAAAGGCGGGCCGCGCGAAACGAGCAAATTTTTCGTCCTCATATAAAGCGTCGGCAGAAGGCAATTTTTTAACATCTTTATTTTAGAGATTTAGCGTTAGCGCGAACCCCTCGGGAAAAAGACGTCGGCTCGACGTTCGCGCTCGACGCGGCGATAAGACGGTTCGCGTTGGAAACGACGGCGAGCTTACCTCGGACTCGACGCGCCGTTCGACTACGGTTAAACGAAGACGCCGCGACTCTTCTCCGAATAATTCAACGTCGCAACGGTATTCGACAAACGTTTCAATTAAACCGTTCACAAAGTCGCTAAATATTTCCACGTTGCCCAAAATTTCAGCGCTAATTTCAACAAAACGCTCTCGTCCAGTTTTTTGCAACACTTTTCTTCGTAAAGAAACGACGGCGCGACAAAAATTTCCTCCTCCCAACTCCGCCGGACGCTCAAACGCAAGGAACGACGCGCCAATCGTTCCCTCGTCCGTTCAAACGCCCAACGAAACGAATTTCGATTAAAATTTTTCCGATTTTACGAAAACCCAAATCGTCGCTTTCGCTACAACCCCTATCTTTTATCGTCCGATCGTTAGATTCGCGTTAAAAATTTAAAAAAAACGGCGGCGCGGCGGAGCGTTCGGGGAGTTTTTCAAGTTTTTTTCATCAATTTCAGCGTTTTTTCTTTAACGAACGTTGCTTAAAAGACGGCGACGCGTTAAAATAGTAACGTTCGCGACGATTTGGCGCGATAAAAGCGCCGAACGTTTTTCTTCACTTTGACCCGAATCGCTTGACAGGCCTAAAAATGAAATTTTATTGGAAATCTTTTTTATCGATCGCGCTTCTCTCCGCTTCCGTCGTCTGTTTTGACGGCGCCGCGACGCCGAACCTTTGGGCGCAAGACGCTCCCAACGCCGAAGCTCCGGCGGAAACTCCCGCGCCCGTCGAAACTCCCGCGCCGGCGCCCGCTCCCGCCCCGAATCCGGCCGCCGTTCTCGAAATGGAACGCGCCGCCAAAGCCAAAACGCCCGAAATCTTTGAAAAGCTCGTTTTAGACAAGACGTTTTCGCGACGCATTCCCAATTACTGGAACGCGCTCAAATTAACGAAGCGGCAAAAAAACGCTATTTACGCGCTTCAACAGGAATATTTTAACGAAATTATCCAACTTCAAGCTCGAATCGAACGTTTGGAAGCCGAACGCGACGCCCGCTATCGCGAAGTTTTGACGCAAAAACAAAAGGAAGCCCTCGACGCTAAGCTCGCCGAAGTCGAAAAGTCGCGCGCCGCCAAAGCCGAAGCGAAAGAGGCCGCCGAAGAAGCGGAAGCCGAAGAAGCGATTAAATAACCTTCCCTTGGGCCCAAACGACGCAACGACGCGAGATTTCGCGTCGTTTTTTTATTAACGCGGCGTTTACGCGAACGCCGCTTGTTAAGATAGGTAAATTTGAACGGCCAACGTCGCGACGCCGGTCGCGCCGGTTCTCGCGACGCCGCTCGAACGAACGTCGCGTCGTCATTTATTCTCGGCGGCCGTCATGACCTTGCACGTCGCTTCCAAAAGCGTGCAGCCCGTAACGTGCGCGTTCAGCGTCGACGGTTCGTCCGTCGGTTGGGGGCGTCGCCAACGTCCGCCGTAGAGCTTCGTTTCGGGATTCACGCCCCGCCGAACCAGCGTCGTCGCGCTGCGCATAAGGTAATCGGTAAACTCTTGCCGCGCGTCGTCGTCCAGTTCGGGCAGGACGATCAGGTTGGCCAGATAGCGGAAAAAGACGCCGTGGAAAAGCGCGCCGTCGCCGCTCGGAGCGTCGGAAAGAACGCCTCGATTTCTTCGGCTCATCGGCCCGGTCGTATAACGCGCCGTCAACACGGCGTCGTCCAAGAACGAAGGATCCTTGGTCAGTCGGAAGAGTTCGACCGCCGCCCCGATGAACGTGCCCTGATTGTAACTCAGACTAAACCGGGCAATTTCTCCGCGACGATTCATATTATCGTAAACGGCGCCCGTTTTCGAATCCCAAAGATATTTTCGTTCCCAGCGATAAATTTTCAACGCTTCGGCGAGATATTCGTCCGCCGACTTGTTTTTGGCGTTCGAAGCGTCGACGGACGCAAATTGCGCCAAGCGAGCGGCCAAGATTGCGGCCGGCCCGTTGGAGCAAGCGTTCTTCGACTTGGCGACGTCGGTCTTCCAAGTAACGCCGCCGTACCAGGGCGCTTCGTCCTCCGGCCCCCATTGCGTCCAAATCCAGTCGGCGTACAGTTGCCGCGCCTTGTTCAGGTAGCGCGTCTCGCCCGTAACTTCGTAGATGCGAACGAGCGCCAGCGCGTGCCACTCCATGTCGTCGACGAAAGCGTTCCACCACGGGTCGCCTTTTCGCCGCCCTTGGCGCGCGTTAAAATTGAATCGCGGCATTCCCTGGAACCAAAGGTCGTACATCCGATAATATTTTTCGTCTTTTGTACGAAGATACGCGTCGGTGATAACGTCAATGGCGTGGGCTTGCGGCCAGTAATTGTTCGTTTCCATATCGGCCTGCCGACTTTTTTTGTTGAAAAAGTAGCGGTTAGGCTGTTCCTTGAAACTGGCGCCCCAGAAATTATTGATAAGCGCTTGCCCCATATCGTCGGCCCAAGTTTGCGCCTCTTGCAAATAAAGAGGTTCGTCCTGCGCGACGCAAACGGAAAGGCAGGAAAGACAAAGCGCGAAAGTTAACAATAGTCGCAACATACGTACGATTCCTATTAGATAAAATTTTCAACGTCGACGCGAGAAGAACGTCGTCCCGACGAGATTCGACGCCGACGGCGAGCGTATTCCGCCAAACCTTGGAGAAGGCGACGATCGCGCTTAGAGAAAGCAACGACCGCGTTCCTAACGGGAACCCCAAAGGGATAGAAAAAAAGCCGGTCAACTTGCGTCAACCGGCTTCATATATCATGGTAAAGATTTCATACAGTATGCCAATCTTGCGATCCCTCGT
>JAFTUJ010000533.1 GCA_017466305.1 Thermoguttaceae bacterium | reverse complement strand
TATTGCCGCCCGAACCGAGTTCGTACAGAACTTGCGATTCGGTAACGATAATGAACCCGTCTTGGTTCGAAACGACGATCGGTTCGCCGTTGCCGCCGAGCGCGCCGAGGTAGGCTTCCATATCGTCTTGCGGAACGCGTTCGTCGTTTCCGCC
Source organism: Thermoguttaceae bacterium (assembly GCA_017466305.1). Classification (GTDB taxonomy): domain Bacteria; phylum Planctomycetota; class Planctomycetia; order Pirellulales; family Thermoguttaceae; genus RUG369. The sequence goes on along the minus strand of JAFTUJ010000533.1, from coordinate 10,431 downwards.
GCTCGTCGCGGCGCCGACGCTGAAGCGCACCGTGAAGGCGCCGCCGGATTCGCCGTCGTAATCGCCGTCGAGCCCGTTCAAGCACGCGTCCGTCGTCTTATCGGAGAGCGTCAGGGCGTACGTTCCGTCCGGAAGCGGTTTCTTGAAGAGGATAACCAACTCGTAGGAGTTCGTTTTGGCGCTTTGCGCGAAGTAAATTTCTTTTCCTTCGGCTCGCGCTTTATCCGCGATTTCTTGGGCTTTTTCCGCGGCGTTGTAACCGTAAATAATGTCGTAAATGTAGTCGCTCGTAACGACCTTGCCGTTGTGCGCGAAGGACCAGTTGCCCAGGTTCAAAACGCTGTGCTTGGACTTGGTTTCCTTATCTTGTTGTTCGCGGTAGCTGTAAACGGCGTCGGCGACTCCGGCTTCGTTGCCGGCTTTGATCATCGCGTTCATTTGTTGCGAATACATGTATTCGCTGAACGAGTAAACCAAAGCGGTCGGCGCGTGTCCGCTCGCGAAGGTAACGTTGTTTTGATACAACGAAACTTGCAGTTTGTCGCCGGCGACGTTTTCGTAAGCGGCGTTGGCGCGAACGACGTACGGCGGAATATCGTCTTCCGGCAGCGTCAGAGCGCGCATGCGGACGACCGCGTCGATGTTTTCGCGCGGTTCCGAAAGGTCGGTCCAGACGAAGACCATATCGCCGTTGGCGTCGACCGCGACGGAGCCGCCGAGTTGGTCTTTGTCGAACGGGTAGTAATCGTCGCGAGTAACGCGGAATTCGGAGCCGATCGCTTTTTCTTCGAGCGGCGTAATTTCGACCGGTTCGGTTTCGGCGTCGTTTTCGTTGTTGTTTTTATTGGTATTATTATTGTTATTCGTTCCGCCGGTCGTCGTTCCAATTTCGACTTCGATCGGCTCGCCTTCGACGAGTTCGTAACGACGCGCGTAAATACCGTAATTGTCGGCGACGTCGGAGTTTTTGTCGTTCGACGGGTCTTGGTAGCTTTCGTAAACGACGACGAAATCGCCGTCCGCGGCCATCGCGACTTGCGAATGGATTTGGTCGTAAGCGGAGTATTCGTTGACTTGGAAAACGCCGCCGCCGTAAGTGAGCGAGTTTTCCGGGTCGCTGGCGAAGACTTGCCCGAAGACGCCGCCGAGACCGTTGTTCGACGCGCCGGTGAGGGAGTCGCCGTTGCCGTCTTGGTTGTAACCGGTCCAAGTGATAACGAAGTTGCCCTTGGTATCCATCGCGACGCTCGACCAAATTTGGTTGCCGCGCGTCCAAGCGTCGTCGAGGGTCGTGAGCGTTTCATCGTCGTCGTCCGCGTTCGTATCGTCTTCGTCCGCGACGACCGTAACGGTCAAGTCGGTGTTGACGAGGAATTCGGAACCGAGACCGCCGAGGATGATTTCGTTGACCCAATCGACGTAAGCCGAAACGCGGACGTCGACTTGGTAGTTGCCCGGCCCGAACGATTCGTCGCCGTCGAAGTCGGTGCCCCAAGAGCAAACGCCGGCGATTTGACCGTTGATGAAGGTCGGACCGCCCGAGTCGCCCGGCGCGGTGATCGCTTCGTCGTCGCCGAGACCGCGGTTGTAAATACCGTAATAGTTGCCGAGGTAGTCGTTCGCGGCGGAGCCGTCGTCGAAGTCGTAAACCAAGACGTTCGGGTTTTCGGAGTCTTGGAAACGCGCGCCGTCGAGTTCGTAAACGTTTTGGCCTTGGTGTTTAACGCCGATACCGCGATTACCGATTTCGTCTTCGTCGTCGTCCGCTTCGCCGTAAGTACCGTAACCGACGAAGGTAACGGTTTGGCCGATTTCGTCCGAACGGGTGTAAAGTTCGTAACCTTCGAGACCGCGCGGCGCGGCGGTTTCCAGACGGAGAACCGCGAGGTCGACGCCGGCGCCGCCCGCTTCGCCGTCCCAACTTTCGTGGACGTAAACCTCCGCGACCGGAATCGAAACGGTTCCGTTGGCGGTGTGGAAGGTAACGTAAATCGGCGTTTCTTCCGGATCGATCGCTTCGCCGTCGTCGCCGGTAACGACGTGCGCGGCGGTGAGGATGTGCATGCCGGTGGTCAATAGCGAACCGGTGCCGAGGGCTTCCGCGTCGATATTGTCGTTGTCGTCGTTGTTCGTTCCGCCCGTTCCGCCCGCGTCGGTCGCGTCGCCGCCGACGGTGATCATACAGACGGAATCGTAAATACCGCCGCCGTAAACTTCGCGCGCGTCAATATCTTCGGTCGCGATAACTTTTCCGTTCGCGTTGTTGCGTTCGCTCGTCGTTTCGTCGACGGAAGCGGCGCCGGTCGAAAGGATGTGGTTCGACGCGAACTTGCGAGCGTAAATGTTCGACTCGATCGCGGAATCGCCGTCTTGACCCCAAGACGTCCAGGAAACGACGAAGGCGCCGTCGCGTTCCATCGCGATCGAAGCGAAGCGTTGGTTGTTTTCGGTCGTTTCGTTGACTTCGAACTCTTCGCCGCTCGCGCCGAGTTGACGCATTTCGAGGTTGCATTCGAGTTCTTTCCCGCCGCGCATCCACGTCGCCGACATCAAGTTGACGTATTCGCCGGAGTACTTGCCCTTGAATTCGATCGAAATTTGGTCGGGGCCGCTAACGACGACTTCCACGTCGTCGGCGGTAAAGTACTTGCTCTCCAAGATCGCGTTTTCGATCGCTTGAGCGTTCCTCTTCATTTCGCTCGACAACTTAATACCGACGACGCCGCCGCCTAAATTTTCGCCGAAAGTTACGGTTTCACCGTCGACTTCGAGCGTCAGCTCGAGGACGTCGCCCTCGATTTCGATCGATTCGTTGAAGGTCAGCGATTGAACCGCGTTCGCGCAACCGAAGGAGGAACCGTCGGTAATGAAGCGGCGACCGTAGACGCCCCAACCGCTGCCGTCTTGATCGTAGCTTTCCCAAACGACGACGACGTCGCCGTCCGCGTCCATCGCGACCGCGGCGTTTTGTTGGGCTTTGGTCGTTTCGATGTTGACGCGAAGCGCCTCGTTCTTGCCGTTGATCTTCATTTGGCCGCCGTTGAAGGCGTATTTCGCCATATAAACGTCGCGGCTGCCGTCCGCTTCCGGATCGGCGGCAACGTCGGTGATCATGTCCCAAACGACGACGAATTCGCCGCGGTCGTCGATAGCGACGGACGCTTGGCGCGGGTCGGCGAACTCTTCCGTCGTTTCGCCGTTCAACGTCGCGGAACCTTCGACGAGGTTGTAGACGGTTTCGCCCTTCTTGTTCGTCGTCGCTTCGTATTCGGCGGTCGCTTCGCAAACCTTAACGACGACGTAATTATTCTCGCCTTTATCCTGTTTCGTTTGGTCGACCACTTGCTCGCGAACGCCTTCCGCGTTCATAATGTAGAGCGCGCGGTAAGCTTTCGCCCAAACGGTTTGCGTAACGGTTTTAACGCCGTTCGCCTCTTGTTCGAGCGTTTCGACCCAAGTCGTAACGAAGTCGCCGTTCGCGTTGCTCGCGACCGATTGCGCGGTGTTCGGGCCGTAATCGCTCGTTTCGTCGAGGATGTTCGAACGCGTAACTTGGCGCAACGCGGAATAGTCGCGGTAAACGATCGGCCCGTAAGCGCCGTCTTGGTATCCGCCGTCGGGAGTCGCGGGTTTGAACGCATGCGACGGATGGCTCGGATCGTATTCGATATATTGTTCCGGAATATAGTCGTCGCGACTAAATTCAGGCCCGTATTCGAACCCGAGCGCTTCGTTCAAACGGGTAACGCTGAAGTCGAGCGCCCAATCGCGACCGTCGAATCCGGCGCCGCTGCCGTCGACCGCGTAACCTTGGCTGTAAATCGCGTTGCGAGCGATATCTTGAACCATCGCGCTGCAGACGAGCGTGTAGTTGCCGTCGCGCAGTTCGTGTCCCTCGGCGAACGTAACGACCGCTTCCCAACGGTTCGTGCCGTTCGCGAGGACGCCCTTGGCGATATCGTCGTATTGCAACGGCGTTTCGCCGTCCTTGACCGTCACGACTTCGCCGTTTTCGTCCAAAACCGTCATATTGCGAGCCATCGCTTGCGACGCGTTCAGGCCGAACGTAATGCTTTCGATCGCGCCGGTAACTTCGACGCCGTCGCGCAGGAGCGTCCAGTTCGCGACGTTGTCGACGGCGTGGAGGCGATTGTAGTAGTTCGCGCCGTCGCCGACCGTCAACATTTCTTCGCTGAACGAAACGACGACGTCGCGAAGCGCGGACGTAACCATTTCGCCTTCTTGGACTTTTTCGCCGTTCGGGAGCGAAACGTTGACGACGGTCGGGCCGGCGGAGTCGGTCGATTCGACGAACGGGCGAACGTAAATGTGCGTGAACGCCGCGTCGATCGGGTTGCCGACGTTCGGATAGGTGTTGTAAGCGTTGCGCGGGTCGGCGTCGGAACGAACGCCCCAAGCGACCGTCAAATCGCCGCTCGAGGACGTCGCGAGCGCCGGGTTCGTTTGCGCCGTGCCGAGCGAACCGTTGCGTTCGACGTAGAGGCTCGACGCGGCGGCAAAGTTCTCGTCCTCTTCCGTTTGATTCATTAACTTAACGGTCGTCGGCTCAAGAACGTCTTCGTAACCGATATACAGCGGTGCGTCGTGCAACGTGTTTTGCGCGACGATTTGCAGGACGAAATAATCGTCGACCGAACGTTTGACTTCTTGTTCGACGTCGTCGATCGTAACGGTCGCGGAATACTCGAACGATTCGGAGAAAATGTCGAGTTCGCCGAGGGTGCCTTTATAGAATTCCAGCTCCTCGACCGGAACGTGGCGAACGACGAACGCCCCGGCGTCTCCGGCGGCCAACGTCGAAGCGTTCAACGCGTCGGCGACCGCTTGCGCGGCGGCGAGCGGGTCGGTAATGGAACCGCTGTCGGCGTCGTATTGTCCGCTCAGGTCGATCGCGATCGTTTCGGCGTTAAGCGGCTCGCTGTTTTCGGCGTTGTCTTGGCGCCCGATCACGAGGCTCGTCGTCGCCGTCGCGACCCAATTATTCGGGAACGCGAGATAGAAGCAGGCGTTCGAACCGTCGCGCAGGTTGCTGACGACGCCAAAACTCGAATCTTCGGCAAGGCTTTCGTCCGATTGATAATATTTTTGGCCGAGGCTGTGAAGGTGCATATCGTTGCCGTTGTTGCGCAGCGGAGAAAGCAACGCTTCCAGAACGGCGTGCAGACGCGTCAGTTGTTCGAAATTCGCGCCTTCTTTTTCCGCGACGGCAAGGAAACGACGTTCGTACGTGTCGACGTCGATGCAATCGACGTTGCGCACCGGGTAAACCGGATCGTAACCGAATTCGGCGAGTTCGGCGTCGGCGTCGTAACCCCAACCGAGCGCGAGTTTGACGAACTTCGCCAAGTCTTCGTTTTTGTCTTCGTACGCGATCTTATCGCCGTAGTAAATCGGTTTGTTTTCGTAAACGAGGTCTTTTTCGAAATCGCTCCACGCGAGTTGAATCGCGAGTTCGCTCGAATCCGCCGTATAACCTTCGTAGTCGTCTTCCGTGAAAGCTTTGGAAATCGACTGAATATCCATAACGTCAAAGCCTTGGAAGGCGATAAAAACGTCGCCGTCCGCGTCGAGGCCGATCGCCGGATTTCCTTGGTTGCCGGGAGCGTTGTTTTCGAGCGAACCCACTTGCGTCGACGTAAAGGAGCTCGTTTCGCGCGAACCGACGTGAATCACTTCGTCGCTGACGTTCTCGTCGTCTTCGTCGTCGTTTTCGTTATTATTATTGTTGTTGTTATTGTCGTTATCGACGGTCGGCTCTTCCTCTTCTTCGAGGATGTTGCCGGCGATTTCGTAAACGGCGCTCGCGTAGTTCACGCTCGGCAGCGAAGCGAGCGTTTCGTCCAAAACGGCGTTCGCGGCGGCGTCGTTATTGTTGTCGTTGTCGTCGTTGTCGGCGGCGGCGCCGTCTTGGAGCGAGTAAGCGATACCGAAACGCGCGGCGTAGTCGCCCGTTTTTTCGTCGAGAATGCTGTACGCGAACGAAACGGAGGCGCCGTAACCGCCTTCGGCGACGACTTCGTGGTCGACGATAAATTTCGCGCTTTGCGGTTCGAGGACGGAGTGATAGAGCGTCGTCGCGCCGTCGACGGACGTGTTGTAGTTCCAAGCGACGACCGCGTAACCGTCGTCGCTCATCGCGGCGTCGGTCGGCCCGTAGTAGTTCGTGCCGATTTGGCTCGAGGCGAGGGTGATATCGCCGGTCACCGGTTGCGCCAAGGAGTTAAAGTGACGCGCGTAAACGCCGCCAAAGTAGCTGTTGTCTTGTGATTCGGACGTCCAAGCGACGATAAACGCGCCGTCTTTGTCGGCGCCGATCGTCGGGTCGGTTTGGCGACCGTTCGTCGAGGCGTTGACGACGAATTCGTTCGCGACCGGAGCGACGCATTGCACTTTTTCGCCTTGCGCGGTCAACGCGTAGGGGTCGGCAACCTTAGTCGCCGCGTGTCCGACGAAACCATTTTCGGCGCCGTTGTCGTAGAACGTCAGCTCGCCGTAGCGATTCGAATCGTAGCCCGGTTCGCCCTCCGCCGGAACGTAACCTTGAACGACAAAGCGTCGCGCCATAATGTCCGACTTATTGTACGGTTGTTTCGCGTCGGCGTTTTCGCTTTCCCAAGCGACGACGAACGTACCGTCGGCGCTCATCGCGACGTCCGGTTTCATTTGGTTCGTTCGTCCGGTTCCGTTCATCATCGGCGCGCCGACTTCGTCGCAGATAACGTCGCCTTCCATATCGACGAGGAAATCGCCGACTTCGGGCCCGTTAACGCGGAAAACGGAGCTGCTTTCCTTAATCGTTTGCGCGACCGGCGAAAGAGCGGAGCCCGCGTAACCGTAAGCGCCGTTAAGTTTGTCTTGCGTAACCAAATCATCGCTGTCGCGGTACGTCGTCTTTTTACCGGTAACGGGGTCGATTTCCGTAATTTTCGTAACGTATTTCGCGGACGAAACGATCAACGCTTCTTGATTTTGCAAACCGTTCGCGCCGAGGAACGTAATTTGGAATTGGTTCGTCGTGCCCGGAACCGGAACGACCGAGACCTCGATCGCCGGAATTTTCGCTTGCATCGTTCCGTAAGATTGGTCGGACGAGTAAGCGCGCGACGGTTCTTCCGTGTAGGTGTAGGTGTGCGTCGCTTCGTCGTAAATATAACCGCGGGTAACCGGAGCGTAGAGGGTCGCGGTTTTGACGGCGTTGAACGCGTTTTGAATATTTTGCGCGGTTTTCCAAGGGTCGTTCGAAACGTTAATCCCGAGCGACGCGCCGGTTTTGCTCGAGTACGTCGTGATCGTTTGAACTTGGTCGACGGTCGTAACGACGCCGCTGGCCAACTCGTCGGCTTGCGCGTCGAGTTCCGTTTGCAAAATTTGGACGACCGCTTTTTTCTTTTGCGTCGCCATAATTTGCTTGATATTTTCGACGTAGTTGTCGCCGAATTCCGGAATACTTTTCAGAATCATCTTCTGGAACGGCGTGCAGGAACGCAGGGAGGACGCGTCGAAGTCGCTCGCTTTGACCTTCTCGAGAATGGCGCTCAAGTCGTTGTAGTAGTCGTTGCGGACTTTAACGTCGGAGACGTTTTGCCCGGCGAAATTCGCGCCGCGGAAGGTGATATCGAAGTCGGTTTCGCTAACGGCGGTAACGGTCGCGTTCGCGTACTCGCCGCCCGGGATATTTTGAATCGCGGCTTCGAGGTTTTTCGCGTTGTCGCTCGGCAGGAGGGACGAATCGTATTTGAAGAGAATCCAAGTCAATTCGCCTTCGGCGTAGAAACCGAGGTTGAAGCAGGACAACGAGTTCGACGTCGGATAGACGTCTTCGCCGCCGTTTTGCGCGAAGGCCGACTTATAAATCGAGAAACGTTGCGTTTCGTAAGCGTTGTAAATGAGTTCGAACTTCCCGGACTGAACGGTCGTCTCCGCCGGTTCGGCGTCGCTATCTTTATCGATCTTATTGCCGTTTTCATCGATTTTATCGCCGTCTTTATCGACGGCGTCGACGGTCGCGCCCGGAATCAGTTCCTGGGGAATCGTGATGATTTGAACTTCGTTGGTCAGGTAGCGCGCGTAGACGTTAAGGTCTTCGACGTAATTTCCGTTTTCGTCGAGCAAATAGGGGCTCGATTCCGAATCGGCGGAGTCGTAATCGGGGTTCGCCAAGCGGTCGGCGCCGGTCCAAGCGACGATCATATCGCCGGCGTCGTTCGAGTCGACGGCGATTTCGCCGCGCACGTCTTGCCAACCGTCGTTGACGAGAATATTGTCGGTCGTTCCGACGGTCAAGCTCAGGAGTTGGCGTTCTTCGAGTTGGTCGAGCAAGAGTTTCGTCGGCTTTTGCCCGCGCGCTTTTTCAAGACGCTTTTTCGCAAAACGGCCCGTCAGCAATTCGGCGACGCTACCAATTTTATTTTTCCGCGATAACGACATATGTGTCACCTGTCTCAACATAGTAAAGTGAAAATAAACTCGCGCCTGAGCGCGAATCCGCGCGTCGACTTAGTTCAAATCGCGTCCAACTTGAATCGTTTTGCGAACGAGTCGCATCGCAGTCGAGTTTTTCGACCGCTTCGAGTCGCCGACGACTCGCGGTCAAGTTCTCGACCGCGTTTCGAACGTTCGTCGTTTATCCAAATTCCTTCGCTTCCTCGACGCCGTCAAGAAAGCGAAAAACGTTCCTCGTTCCGTCCCTTCCTTCGACGAAAGGCCGACGGGCCGAAGCGAGAGTACGTCTCATTCTCTCTAATATAATCAAAATTAGCGTCCGCGTCTATTTCAGCTTCGCAAAAACATTTCCTTTTTTCCTTTTCTTTTGTCGCGTTTGAACGGTCTTGCGGAATATCCGGCTTGCGCCGACGTCGCCGCGTCGCGTCCTCCGGCAAAACGGAGAATTTAGGAAAGGTTGAAAAAGGGCGCGAACTTTAACGAAAAATCAAGGAATATCGCCGTCGCGTTTTGCAACGGCGTTCGCGCCGAACGTCGTTTTTTGCGACGGTCGGCGTCGCGTCTTAAAACAATTTTGCGCGGCTCCTTGAAATTTCTAAAAAATTTTGATAAAATAATAAAGTCGTTAGTTCCTTGAAATTTTCTTTTTTTCGGGTTTGCTCGCGTCGGCGCGACTTTTTTTCTTCCGCCGTCGTTTTGGAGCGCGCTCGAAAACTTGAAAACCGCGTCGAGACGCCGACGCTTTCCCGCCTCCGCCGAACGAATTCGCGTCGTCGTTCGCTTGTTCAGAAAGGTTTGCGATAACGATGCGTTTTTTCCATTCGACGTTTGCGGTCGGAACGCTTCTTGTCGTTTTTTTCGTCCAACCCTTTGCCGACGTCGGCGCCAAAACGGCAAATTTTTCGCATTTCTCGGCAAACGACGTTCAACGCGACGATTCAAACGTTTCGAACGGTCGCGAAACCCCAACCGGTTCCGCAAACGACGCAAACTCGGCAAGCTTTTACGATTCCAACGATCTTTACCGTCGCCCAAACCGCGCCGACGACGCAAATTCTAACGCCGCCGTCCCAACCAACGCCGCAACCAACGCCGCAACCAACGCCGCCGACGCCGCCGACGCCGCGCTTTGGCTGAAACTCGAACGCGACGAACGCGGCGTTCCGCAACGCCTCGCGACTTCGATCGTTCGTTTCGAAGGCGAATTTCGCGCCGACGACGGCGAAACGCGTTCCGTCTCGATCGATTTGATCGGCGCGATTCACCTCGGCGAAAAAGCTTATTACGACCGTCTCAACGCCGAATTTAAGGAATACGAAACGGTCGTTTTCGAGCTGGTCGTCGACAAAGGCTTCGACGTTAAGGACCTCGCCGCCGCGAAAGAAGCGCAAAAAGCGGAAAACGCCGGCCCCGTTTCCCCGCTCGACGCGGTTCCGCTCCTCCAACACTCGCTCGCCGACGCTCTCGAGTTCGTCAATCAAACCGACGGGATCGACTATTCCGCGCCCAACTTCAAACACGGCGACGCGAACGTCGACGATTTCCTCGCGCGTTTGACGACCGGCGGCGATATTCCGAACTTTTTCTTCGACTCCGCGTTCCAATCGCTCTGTTCGTCGGATTCCGGTCAAACCGAAGGCTGGGCCCTCGCTTATCTTTTGGCGAAGGACAAGCGACTCGTCCTCCGACGCTTTTTCGCCGACGAACTCGCGAAAACGGAAATCGCCGCCCAACCGAACGAAAGAGAAACGGCGGTAATCCATTTTCGCAACAAAATCGCGATCGGCGTCGCGAAAAAAGAGCTCGAAGCGGGCAAAACAAAGATCGCCGTCTTTTACGGCGCGGCGCACCTCGACGATTTAGCGCGGCGCGTCGAAGCGACGTTGAAAAATCCGCGCCGCTTGGAGCCGCGTTGGCTTACCGCTTGGTCGATGGAGTCGGCGCGAGAATAAGCGCGCTTCCTCTTCG